>CAZXMX010000027.1:1243-24625 GCA_964641645.1 uncultured Neomegalonema sp. | reverse complement strand
CTCGCCAGATCCAGCGCCGCGTACTCGCTGCTCCAGCTACGGTTGAGAGCATCGGGACCGAGGCAACGTATCGCAACGTAACGCGTCGCGAACTGGTCGCTCCAGAGTCGCTGCAATGGCGTGAGATCCTCTGTGAGACAAACGCGTCTCCTGAGGTTATCCGTCGTCTGCAACAGGCTCTCCGTGAGCGTGGATACTACCAAGGCTCCATCGACGGAACCTTCGGTCCTTCCACGAACTCGGCTGTGACCCGTTACCAGCGTTCTTCCGGTGAAGGCACCGGTGGTCTCACCATGGATACCCTGCAGTCGCTGGGTATTGAGATCCGCTAAGACAACGAGTGTTTCCGCCGCATAGCGGAAACACTCAAACTCGATCGCTCATCGAGATTCCAAGAACGCCCTACCGGCAACGGTGGGGCGTTTTTCTTTGTATGGCTTAATTTATCGCCTGACTGAGCAGCCAAGACCCTTGCGCTTCCGGTTTACATCGAAAGACTACGGGTCGGCTGTGTCTGCAATGGATGCCGCAGATCGCCTGAGGCTCTTTCGAGAAGGTTGGGACACCGAAGGATGAAGTTTGATCGTGTCGCGTTTGCGGCGAGTGATGCTGAGGCTGCGCGAGACGCCCTCGTTAAGCTTCGTCACCGGTATGGTTCGGTCTCGATGGAAGACGCGGATGCGATCGTTGCCCTTGGCGGCGATGGCTTCATGATTGCGACGCTGCATGATGTGATGACTCGTAACATCCCAGTTTATGGGATGAATCGGGGGTCGGTCGGCTTCTTGATGAACGATTTCAATGAAGACGGACTTTCAGAACGTTTGCAGTCTGCTCAGGAAACGATCGTTCACCCTCTGCGGATGAAAGCGGTGGATCAGGAAGGCCAATCCTTCGAGATATTAGCGATCAACGAGGTTTCGATGCTGCGCGCGACGCGGCAGGCTGCTAAGATTGCAATCAGTGTTGATGGGGCGACGCGCCTTGATGAACTGATATGCGACGGCGTTCTCGTCGCTACTCCGGCTGGAAGTACTGCGTATAACCTCTCGGCACATGGTCCAATTCTCCCGATTGAGGCAGAACTGCTTGCGGTGACACCAATCTCTGCGTTTCGGCCTCGCCGATGGCGCGGTGCGTTGCTGCCGATGCGTGCTAAGGTCCGGTTCGATGTGCTGGAACCAGAGAAGCGCCCAGTGAATGCCGTTGCAGATTCAACGGAAATTAAAGCGGTCGATTGGGTGGAGGCGGAAGTGGCAAAAGATGTTAGCCTCCGTTTACTTTTTGATCCCGGGCACACGTTAGATGAAAGAATTTTGAGGGAACAGTTTCTCAGCTGACTCAAGTGTTATTACCAAGGCGGATGGACCGCTCGTGGACTTCTACCCAGCCATCTGAGGGCAGGAAATGATGAAACTAAAGGCATTTGAAGCGAGCGGGGCACGCGCGATATGAGGCGTCCAGTTAATCCAAATTTTGAACGGATGCGCGGTGAAGCAGAGCGGCAGCGCTTGGAGACCTTGGAGGCTCATTCCGCCGCGCTGACGGACATGCTGAAGGATCAGGCCGAAACGGCGCGGAAAGATAACGATGTTCTTCACGCAGAAAATGCGGCCCTTCGAGAGACGATTGACCAACAAGCAAAGTCAGGCGGTGCAAAAGCAGCCGATTTGCAAGAACGGTATGAAGCGCTTGGCGCGCAGCTCGTTGAGCGCCTGGCGGTTGAGAAACAACAGAACGCAGACCTTGACGCGCTAAATGCATCGCTGAAATCCCAGGCTGAAACCGAACGAGCGAACGCAGCGGCGCTTGAAGCCCGATGTGAAGCATTGACTGTTCAACTGACGTCGCAGGCCGAGACAGATGCAGAGGCGCTCGCCAAGCTCGAGGACCTGCGAGCGAACCTCAATTCAGAGGCGGCGGCAGCTCATCGTAAAGCGCAAGCGCTGGAAGCTGAAATTGGCATCGTGGCCGGACGTGTCGAGGAGGTCGATGAGGCACTGACTCAGCCCGAGCGTTTGCGTCAAGCCATTGCCCCTGTGCTTTCGGGTGCGCTTCGTGATGCGGGGGTCGAGGATCATGATCCAATGGCCAGCGCCATTGCGCCCTACATCATTCAAACCATCAAGTCAGAACTACTGAATTCACAAGATGAGCTCGTCGAAGCCATTCAACCCAGAATGGGCGTTTTGATCGCCGCTGCGGTGACCAACGCTGTCGCAGAGCTGAATGCGAAAGTTGATAATGCGCTGCCCATTGACCGTTGGATGGCCTCGGCAAAAGGCAGATTGACCGGCAGCCCATCAGCCGGTTGGTTGCTGGAAGACGGCAACACGTTCACCGTCAAGGAAGCGATGCTGATCGAGCGTCAATCGGGGATCTTATTGGCGAGCGAGCGAAATGCGACGAACCCTGATGTCGAGAACCCCGATGAAGATTTGATGGCAGGGATGATCGCGGCGCTTCAGGGATTTGCCAGCGAAGCCTATGGAGCGACGGGGGCGGGTGACTTACGGCGATTTTCTTTCACGGAAGACACGGTCTATCTGCGCGGAACACCGACGAAGTTATTGGCGCTGCGCTGCTCAGGCGTTGCGCCCCCAGAGATCGAAGGTCGCGTGGATCAGTTGCTGGAAACTGCTTTGGAGCGGTTGCGGGACGATGATGATCTGACGGGTGGCATGCAAATGCTTGACGATTTCAACGCGCCAATCGACGCCGCCAATGATGCCGGACCAAGTGCATCGACGCTGATCGGACGAGCCTTGGCCGTTATTGCAGCCGTAATTGCATTAGTCTGGGGACACGGCGCCGTCACGAGCGCCCATGAGTCGCGTTGGCTAGCTTCTGTTGAAGAGGCCGTCGAGGGCGATAGCAGCCTGAGCCCCTATCCTTTGGATGTCGTGCGCGAAGAGGATGGAGCGTCTTTCGTTGTTTCCGGGTTATTGCCGGATGCAAAGGCTTTGGCGGCCTTGAAAGACCGCATCGAATGGAGCGGTTCTCCGATTCCTGTGACCCTTGATGTCGCTTTGGTCAATGGAGGGACACAATGAAAGCACATAAGGTCATTGTCCTGGGCGATTTTGGAGTGGGTAAAACGTCGTTGATCCGCCGGTATGTTCTTGACCAGTTTTCCGATCAATACAGGGCCACGCTCGGCGTCCACTTGTATAAGCATACGGATACCATTCCGATTGACGGTACCGATCAGGAAGTCCGCTTGGTTTTGTGGGACATTGAGGGGGCACCTCTTCCTGGGGAGCAGATGATGCGATATTCACTGGGTGCTTCGGGCGCGATTGTCGTCGGTGATCTCACCCGCCCGGATATGGCTGAACCAATGCGACGAGCAGCCGATATGGTCGAAGCCCGACTTCCCGGTCGCCCGATAGGCTTCGCGTTGAACAAGCGGGATGTTGCGCCTGCTCCGGATGATGCGGCGGTGTCTGGACTGAAGGATCGCTACGGTGCGCTGATCGCCTGCACGAGTGCCAAGACTGGAGACGCCGTGCCAGCCTTGTTCCGAGAGTTAACTGAGCGAATAGTTCGTGGGAAAGCGGGGACAGCATGAGTGATCCTGCGTCGTTCGACGCGCGGGTTTTGCTTGAAGGGGCGCGGCTCGTTGCTGTGCGACTCGATGACGATTTGGTTGTTCGCGAAGTCGCCGGAGACTGGTGTGAGGTTCCGCTTGGTGAGGACGTTCGAGAGGCTATCCCGGCTCTGATTGGGATGGAAGAAGAGCTGTCTCAAGAGCTTCCCTATATTCAGATGCCCTTCGTTTCGCTGGCAAGTGCCCATGATACGCCCGTCGCCATATCGGCACAGCGTGATTGGCAGACGAGTGCGCTTTGGGTCTTGCTAAGGGACGTAAGCGAAGAGGCCGCGGTTCAAGAGCGGCTGGTGCATCAACACAATGCGCTTTCGCTCGCACATCGTGAACTGGCAGCTGCGCGGGATGCTGCGTTGTCTGCGGATAAGGCGAAAACCCGGTTTTTAGCAAATGTCAGCCACGAGTTGCGAACGCCTCTGAACGTCGTGATTGGCGGAGCATCGATACTGCGCAAGCCGCGCGAGACGCCGCTTTCCTCCGAGGATGTGGTTCAGTTCTCGACAGATATTCATGACAGTGGCGTTTTGCTGCTGCAATTGGTGGATGATCTGATCGACCTATCTCGCGCCGAGACCGGAAACCTCATTATTCACGAAGAATGGTGTCAACCAACCGCGATCATTGACGAGATGATCCGGTTGGCGAGAGGGCTTCCGGATGCAAAAGGCCTCGAAATTACTTACAAGTTTGACGATCAACAGCCTGAGCTTTTTGCCGACCCTCGCCGAGTGAAACAGATTTTGCTGAACTTGCTTTCGAATGCAGTAAAGGTTTGTGGCGATGGATCGAGGATCGAAGTTGAAACATCAATTGCTGCTGACGGTGATCTTGTTCTGATGGTCCGCGATGATGGCCCAGGGATGAGTAAGGCCGATCTGGTCATTGCGCTGGAACCGTTTGGTCAACCAAATGCGGAATCTCGAGCGCGGGGAACAGGACTGGGGCTGTCGATTGTGCATCGCCTAGCAGAGCTTCATCAGGCTAAGTTCGAGATTGTCACATCTCCGGGGGAGGGACTCACCGCGATAACTCGGTTTCCTGCCAGTCGATTAGTGGAACAATAGCGTGAATTTGATCGACAAGGGTCGAACTGAAGATTGATTTTTTACCCTAAGTTATATTATTCTGAGACTCATTTTGAGAAATAGGTGCTGCATTGGGCGAAGAGAGCATTGACCTTGTCGGTCTGAAGGGAGCACGCGTCTTGCTCGTCGAGGATACGCCCGCTTTGGCACGGACTTATCTCGGCTTCATGCGCGACGAACCTTATACGGTTGAGCATGTCGAATCCGGCGGCGATGCGAAAAAAGTTCTCGCGGATGATGAAGTTGATTTAGTGCTGCTCGATCTCCGCCTCCCGGACATCTCCGGTCAAGAGGTCTTAGGGTGGATGCGGGATCAAGGCATCACAATCCCCGTTATTGTCATCACCGCCCAAGGTTCCGTCGGCGTTGCGGTGGATGCGATGCGGGCTGGTGCAGCCGATTTTTTGATGAAACCCTTCGCCGAAGATCGTCTACTTGTCTCGATCCGGAACCATCTCGACCAAAGTCGCTTCTTAAAGGCCGCAGAGTCTGAGCAGATCGCATCGACGCCGCCGACACAATCTCAAGCTCAAAAGCCCTCAACGGCTAGTGTTCCCCAACCATCTTTTGATGATGCGGAAGATGAAGGGTTCTCAGGATTTATTGGATCGAGCGTTCCAATGCGGGCCGTTTATCGCTTGATAAACAGTGCTGCGAAGTCAAACGCGACCGTGTTCATCACGGGCGAAAGCGGGACAGGTAAGGAAGTCTGTTCGCAAGCGATTCACGATAACAGCCAACGCTCGAAGAAAAAGTTCGTTGCTATCAACTGTGCGGCGATCCCCGGCGAGTTGATGGAAAGCGAGATTTTTGGCCATATCAAAGGGGCCTTTACGGGGGCGACCTCCGACAAGATGGGGGCGGCGAAGCTCGCGCACGGCGGAACGCTGTTTCTCGATGAGATTTGCGAGATGTCGCCGCATCTGCAAACGAAGTTGCTGCGGTTTATCCAGACCGGAACATTTAATCCCGTCGGTCAACCGAACCCCGAGACGGTTGATGTCCGCTTCATATGTGCGACGAACCGTGACCCACTCGAAGAAGTTGCTGCAGGTCGGTTTCGTGAAGATCTTTACTACCGTCTTCATGTGGTTCCGATTCACCTCCCGCCCCTGCGCGCGCGCGGCGACGACATGCTGCTGATCGGGCGGCGCTTGCTTTTGCAGTACGCATCAGAAGAGGGGAAGGGCTTCACGGGCTTCTCCGAAGACGCAAAGGATGCGATTCGCGCGTATCAATGGCCCGGAAACGTACGCCAACTCCAAAATATCCTACGAAATGGTGTCGTGCTGGGTGATGGTGTTGAATTGACGGCCGCGATGTTGAGAGCGCCCGTCGGATTGGCAGGTGCAGGCGGCGGAGACGTCCCCCCAAGGCGTGCCGCGCCCGCAGGGGTCAAGGTATCTGAGCAGTCGACAAAAGTGCCCAATCCTCGCGATCTCAATGCCTTAGCAGAAGCCATCAGGCCGATGCACGAGGTCGAGCGTGAAGCGATTGAGCAAGCTGTTCAGCTTTGTGCGGGCGATGTCAGAAAGGCGGCAGTATTTCTTAACCTTTCGCCAGCAACGATCTACCGCAAGCAGAAACAGTGGCGAACCGACCCGAGTTAGCCTGCCAGAAACTAATCCTTCAGATTTTAACCATAGATATCGAACCGACCTTTCGGATTCGGAGTCGTGGATATGTCCGTCGCAGCACAGTTTGAGGCAAAAGCCTCTGATGACCTCTCTAGCCCTTTCTATTTCAACCCATCCCATTGGCGTGCGATGGATGGTGTTGTTGAAGGCGTAAAAGCCCGAGAAGGCATCATGGTGATGACCGGACCGACTGGTTCCGGCAAAACGATGTTGATGCGAGCGATTTCCGACAGTCTAGGGGAAGGCGTTACGCCGCTATTTCTACAATACGCGAGTCTTAACTTTCGAGAGTTCGTTAACTTTCTGCATAACTCGCTAAACGTGAGCGATGAAGTCTTGGATGCGTCCAATAAGGCGGTTGCTCTTCGCAAGTTTCTTTATGCACAAGCTGAGCGAAACGAGACGGCTGTCGTCTTTATTGATGAAGCTCAGAATGTTGAGCCTGACGTTCTGCGTATGCTTCCCAAGCTGGCCTGTTTTGATCAACTTGAGAACGGAACGAACGTCGGCCTGCAATTCATGCTGACCGGAGGGTCGGAGTTGCGCGAGCTGCTCAACGATGACGACTTCGAAGAAGTTCGCGAAGCGATTGCTCGACGCTACGAATTGCGGTTCTTTACGCGTGAAGAACTCAAGTACTTTCTTGAAAAACGCCTTGCGCCTCTCGCGCGCCTGACGCCCGAGCCTATCACCGAAGAAGCGATCAATACCGTCGGAAAGTTTACGGGCGGCAGTCCGCGGCTCATGGGCATGATTTGCTCCCATGCGATGTTGTTCGCCGCTGAAAACCCCGGGCGTTCAATTGATGAGGCGATGATTGAGGAGGCCGCAGAGGCGCTGATGATCGAGCCAATTGAAAATCCATTCGCACATGAAGACGACCGCGACGCAGAGCTTTCGGGTCCTTTCTCGAGTGCAGAAATTCGTGGCGACGCAATGTCGAACGAGCTCGATGTTGACGACCATTTCGGTATCGAAGCTGATAACCAGGAGACGAACATGCCATCGATGGATGCTCCGATTGCGCCAAGCGTCGACGATTCCTACGACGATGAATCGCTGTTCGAGAAGCGTGACGCGGCCCCGATTGCCGACGAAGCCGACGAGGGTTCCCTTTCCAGCGTCATGGACGAGATGGGGATGGGCCTTGATGTTGATGGCGATCACGATGAATGGATGGATGATGAACTTGACGAGGCAGGATCGACGATCGGTTTGGGCGCCGGTGCGGCTGCTGCCGGAATCGCCGGCGGCTCAATGCTCGGTCGCGTTAAGTCAGTTTTCTCGCGCGATAAGGCATCCGGCCTTTCTGAAAAGCTTGGCGATGTAGCCGATGCAAGCCGAGACGCAGGCGGTGACTTGCTAGAATCTGGAAGTAGCGCGATGAAAGACACCGTCGGATCTGCGAGTGCCGCAGGTGGCTCACTCGTCGGGCGCGCGAAATCGGTGTTCTCGCGCGGCAAGAAGGTCGAACTTCCCGGAAAGGCAAGCGACGTTGTCGATGCCGGTCTTGGCAAAGGCACCGACTTGCTCGGAGCCGGAACCGGAATGTTGAAGGATACTGCTCGATCAGCAAGCTCGGTAGGTGGCGCGACCATGGATCAGGCTAAGTCGCTGCTAACCGAAGGCCCGAAGGAGAGTATCTCGGATAAGGTTGGCGGTGTAGTTGATGACGGATTAGAAACTGGCGAGGACTTTGTTGAAGCCGCGGCGGGTGGTCTAACCGGCGCTGTTGGAACGGTGGGCTCCACCGGTGGATCAGCACTTGGTCGGATTAAGTCTGTCTTCTCCGGCGGAAGAAAGTCTGCGAAACAGGCCCAAATCTTGGGCGCAGGTCGGAAGGGGCGAAATGCCCAGCGGACTGCGGCTCCGTCTGAGAAGCGCGCGATGAAAACGCGTGTCGCTGGACAACGAAAAAAGCAGTTCAAAATTGCGGGCGCTGCGGCTGCCTTCTGCGCACTCGCTTTCGGTGCGTATATGATCCGGACAGACGTGAGCAATGTTCTGGCGCGGGCAACAGATGGCGTTAAGTCTACCGCTTCGAGCGCTATCGATAAGGTTGCATCGGTTGGCAGCGGCGCAGTAGATTCTCTGACTTCCGGTTCGGAAGATCCGTTGGCAGTTGATACGCCAAGCTATGATAGTTCCGTCGATGTCGCATCACTCAGTGTCGGTTCTGGTGATGTCGAAGCGACGCCAAAGTCACTCGAGAATACTATTCCGGTTCCTACCACCCCCGAAGCAGTCGCACCGGTCAAAAAAGGCGGTTGGGGTGCCCGAGTAGAGGTAAGCAAGCCTTCGTTGAAGCTCCCTAGCCTCACAATGCCGGATGCCCCGAAGCTCCCTGATGCGGGCGTCGGGCTGGCACGCGGAGCACTCGACCTGGTCGAATCGGCTCTGGATAAAGGGAAGGAAGTCCTGCCCGATGACATGAAGGGTGCCCTTGATGTCGCCAAAACGGATGTCCAAGACCTCCGCACTGCTGCGACGGTGAACGGCGCAACGGACGAGGAGCGCATCTCTCGGGTCGCAAAATTGGTTACGGATGGTGACGGCTTCTTCGCCAAACAGCTCTACATCGCGCCACGTGGTGGCAATGCGTATGATTCTTATCGCTCCGCGCTTGATCTTGATCCAGACAATGCTGGCGCGACCAAGGGTCTTGAAAAACTACGGGCATTTTATTCCAAGAAGGCCGAAGCGGCACGAGCCCAAAAACAATGGGAACGAGCCAACCGGCACTTTGAAACGGCTCTTGCGATTAGCCAACGCAAAGGCGTTCGATAGCTTTTCAGAACGTCACCTCTCATGGGTGTTTCACGGGAGTGCCAAAAGCTTGGCGCTCCCGTTTTCTTTGGGAAAGCGAGAATAATCGCGCTAGGGTCTCGCGAACTCTAACAGCGACAACAATGCGAATTAGAGACGAATGGCCGGCGTCGAAGAAACATCTTTCTAACCCTTGGAGATCGAAGCATGACACAGCGTGAGAGGCTTGCCTACGGAGGCATCGCCACCTTTGCGCTGCTAGGCCTCATGTGGCTGTTCGGCAATGTCCTTGTGCCGTTTATACTCGGGGCAGCGATTGCCTACATCGCCGACCCGCTTGCTAGCTGGTTGGAAACAAAAGGCATGTCGCGGATCGGAGCGACGATTTGGATCAATGCAGTGGCCTTTTCGATCGTGTTTATCGCGTTTCTGCTCGTGCTCCCGATACTCTTTGATCAGACTCAGCGGTTTTTGTCTGATGCTCCCGGCTACGTGGATGCGTTGTTGAAGCGGCTTCATGCGAGCTTCCCTGACATGTTCCCCAATCCCGCCGATGGCGGTGGTGTTGGCGTATCTGAGAATGCAAAAAGGTGGAGCTTGTCAGCGCTAAAGCAGGTGGTCTCCGGCGGCTTGGCGTTCTTCGATTTCCTCGGCGTGGTCCTGATTGCACCCATCGTTGCATTCTATCTTCTACTCGATTGGGATCGGTTGATCGCAACGATCGACTCCTATCTCCCGCGCCAATCTGCCGAGACGGTGAGAGATCTTGCGCGCCAAATCGATGAAGTACTGTCAGGGTTTCTCCGTGGTCAGCTGTCGGTCTGTCTTATCTTAGGCGGGTTTTACGCTTTCGCGCTCTCGTTGATTGGGTTGGAGTACGGATTGTTGGTGGGCATCGTCGCTGGCGTTATCAGCTTCATTCCCTTTGTTGGCTCGATTGTCGGGCTCGTGCTGTCGATGGGTCTCGCGCTGGCGCAGTTTTGGGGCGAATGGTGGATCATCGGATTGGTTGCTGCGATATTCATCGCGGGGCAATTGGTTGAAGGTAACTTTTTGACTCCCTACCTCGTTGGCGGTCAGGTTGGACTGCATCCGGTGTGGCTGATTTTTGCGTTGTCGGCTTTCGGATCCTTGTTTGGATTTTTGGGGTTGTTGGTTGCGGTTCCTGCGGCAGCAGTAATCGGTGTCTTGGTTCGCTGGGGATTACAGCGATATCAAGAAAGTATTTTTTATAGCGGCAAAGCGGGCGGATGATGTCGGAAATTGCGAGAAAGCCGAGGCAGATACCGCTCGATTTACCGTGGCCGCGCCATGACAGCGCGTCACGTTCTGACTTCATTGTTTCTCAAAGCAATCAAAGTGCGGTTGGCTTTCTCGATGGCTGGTCGGACTGGCCGGATGGCCGCCTCGCGTTGGTCGGGCCGGAGGGATGTGGCAAGACGCACCTCGCCTTGGCATGGGCGGAGCAGGTTGGCGCACAATTTGTTGATGGAGAACTGGCGCCTCGGGATTTACTAGGTTCTGGTTGCGTCGTATTTGAAGACTGCGACCGTCGTCTGACAACGCCCGAAGTTGAGGCTGCACTCTTCCATCTGCTGAATATTCTCCGGGAGGAAGGCGGTAAAATCCTGCTAACAGGTCGGATTCCACCTTCTCGATGGAGAACGACCCTTCCCGATTTGGCCTCTCGGTTGAAGGCGATTACGTTGGCAGAAGTTAACTCACCGGATGACGATCTGTTAGAGCAACTTGTCGTCAAACTTTTTTCAGATCGTGAAATTGTCGTAAAGGATCGTCTTGCTACCTATATTGCGAAGAGAGCGGTTCGCAGCTCGGCGGCGATCGAAATGGTTGTCGCGACACTCGACGCGAAAAGTCTAGAATTGGGCCAGCCGGTCAGCATCAAGATGGCAAAGGAAGTGTTTGGATGGTGACGACGTTCGAAACGACAGAATGTGGTACACCTGCAAATTCTCAGGTGCGACCGGTTCGTGCCGATTTTTTGAACACGAAGCCCGAGCCTGCGCCTGCAAATGTCGATAAAGTTTCGATGGATGACACGGCGCGCTTCCTCAATCGCGAGCGCTCGTGGCTATCGTTCAATCAGCGCGTTGTCGAAGAATCGGACAATCCACGCCACCCACTGTTAGAGCGTTTGCGGTTCGTCGCTATTTCGGGGTCTAACCTCGATGAGTTTTATACGGTTCGGGTTGCCGGCCTTAGAGAGTTGGCCAGCGCTGGCGTTACCAAACCGAGCATCGACGGGCTGACCCCCGCCGAACAACTTCGTGCGATTGATCGCGATTGCCGTAAGCTGATGAACGCCGAGCAGGAGAGTTGGGCGTCACTGCGCCCTGCGCTGGCTGCCGAAGGAATATCGCTAGTCGACCCTTCGCTGCTGACGGTCGAAGATCGTGCGTGGCTTGACGACGCGTTCATGTCTGGCGTCTTTCCTGTCCTGTCCCCGTTGGCAATTGACCCGGCGCACCCGTTCCCGTTCGTGCCGTCAAAGTCTTTGGCGATGGCCTTGCATTTACGGCGCAGTGACCACGAGGAAGAGCTGTCGGCGTTGACGATCATCCCCTCACAGATTGATCGTTTCACGCGCTTACCAGAACCCGAAGGTTCAACGGCGGTTCGCTTTGTCGCATTGGAAGATATGATCAGCCTTTTCTTGGATCGGATTTTCCCCGGTTATGAAGTGGTTGGCCAAGGACTGTTCCGGGTGTTGCGAGACTCAGATATTGAGATCGAGGAAGAGGCGGAAGACCTCGTGCGCGAATTTGAAACTGCGCTAAAGCGGCGTCGCCGTGGGGAAGTCATTCGCCTCAAGGTTAGCGCTGACACGCCGCCTGCTTTGCGAGAATGGATTGGACGCGAGCTCGGCGTCGGGCCGGAAGATATCGTCGATGTGACGGGCATCGTTGGTGTCGCGGATCTGGATCAATTGATTGTCGATGACAAACCCCATTTGCGCTGGAAACCGTATACGCCCCGTCAGCCGGAGCGGCTGAAAGATTTTGACAGTGATATTTTCGCTGCGATCCGCAACAAAGATTTTTTGCTGCACCACCCCTATGAAACCTTCGATGCCGTGGTGCAATTTCTGCGGCAGGCCGCGCGTGACCCCGATGTACTGGCAATCAAGCAAACGCTCTATCGGACTTCATCGCAAAGCCCCATCGTCGCGGCGCTATGTGAGGCGGCTGAACTCGGCAAGCAAGTCACGGCGGTCGTCGAGTTGAAAGCGCGTTTTGACGAGGCCGCCAATATCGTTCAAGCGCGGCAGTTGGAGCGCGCGGGCGCACAAGTTGTCTACGGCTTTATCGACTGGAAGACACATGCGAAAATGTCTTCGGTCGTGAGGCGTGAGAAGGGTAAGCTCGTTACCTATACGCACTTTGGAACCGGAAATTATCATCCGATTACTGCTAAGCTCTATACTGATTTAAGTTACTTCACCGATGATCCGACGTTAGCACGGGATGCGGGAAGAATTTTCAATTTCGTGACGGGATATGCTGAACCGCGCGATCTTGAAAAGGTGGCGGTCTCTCCGCTTACTTTGAAGTCCCGGCTTCTTGAGCACCTTGATGAAGAGGTCGCCCATGCGCGCGCGGGGCGTCCGGCGCAGGTTTGGGCAAAGGTCAATTCGTTGATCGAAGCCGATATCGTTGATGCTCTGTACCGAGCCTCTCAAGAAGGTGTTGAGATTGATTTGGTCGTGCGCGGAATTTGCGGGTTGCGTCCGGGCGTACCGGGCTTGTCTGAAAATATCCGTGTCAAAAGTGTTATTGGGCGTTTCCTCGAACACTCTCGGATTGTGTGTTTTGGATCAGGCGGCGGTCTGCCCAGCGACGATGCGAAAGTCTATATCTCATCGGCTGATTGGATGGGACGAAACCTCAATCGGCGCGTTGAGACTTTGTGCCCGGTCGAGAACAAGACCGTGCGTCGCCAAATTCTCAATCAGGTGATGGCTGCGAACCTTCGCGATGAAGCCAATTCGTGGATTCTGCAACCCGATGGAAGTTATGTTCATGGGAATGCGGCGCTCGCCGAAGGTGACGAGGCATTTGATTGCCATGAATTCTTTATGCGCTATCCCAGTTTATCCGGTCGGGGACGCGTCGGGACCGGCGATGTGCCCAATTTGATTGAGGCGCGCGACATCTAGCGTGTCTAACTTTTTTGCTCATGACGAAATCGTTGAGGAGGACAAGTATGTCACACAGGTTTAAGTCGGCTTTTCTCGTGCTTGCGCTTTCGCTTGGAAGTGGCAGCGCGATGGCGGCGGACGACCCGGCGATGACCTGCGACGCGCTTGCCGGATCTCCTCAAGATCTAGACCTGCCAAGCGATGTTTCAGGGATTGCTTTTAGTGCACTCGATCCGACGGCTGATATCGAGGCTGCGTGCCTGGCAGCTTCAGAAGCGCATCCAAATGCTAGGCGATTCTTTGCGCATCTCGGACGGGTTTATGCCAAGCGCGGTGACTACTTGAAGGCTATCGAGGCCTACCGAAAAGCGCATGGGCGCGGCAGCGCTGTGGCGGCAAATAATCTCGGCGCCATGTATATTCAGGGCGAAGGAGTGCGGGTTAATCAGGAGCGTGCGACCCAATTGATCCGCAGTGCAGCGCATCGTGGATTGACCTTTGCGATGGGAACAATGGCCGTGCGCGCTCGTGAGGGACGCGGGATGAAGGCCAGCCCACGGCTTTCCTTCTATTGGTACGAACGGGCGCATGAAGCTGGCGATCCGATTGCAACCAACGACCTCGCTGTCATGTATCAGAATGGATATGGCGTTCGCGAAAACGACAAACGAGCACTGTCTCTGTTTTCGGAAGCGCTTGAGCAGGACCCCGGAGCGGGTCTTGCCGCTTACAACATTGCACGAGCCTATGAGCAAGGTGAGGGCGTCGATGTCGATTTCATTTGGGCGAGAGGCTATTATATAACGGCCTTTGATGCGGGCTATGTAGACGCTTCATACGATCTCGGGCGACTACATGCTCAAGGTCTTGGAACGGCGGTAGACCCTGAAGGTGCTGCTGAATGGTATAAGAGAGGGGCAGGTCAAGGTTCGCTTCAAGCGACAATCGAGCTTGCTGACGCTTACCTCGAAGGCACGGGGGTTGAACAGGATCCGGGCGAAGCGAGGGCCCAATACCTCGCTGCATTGGACCTAGACCCTGGTGCTGATTGGCGTGCATATATCAATGATCGCCTAGACGTGGTTTCGGACTTGGAGGCACTGGGCGACCGAAATTAAGTTGAATGAAAGTGCCTTTATGACTTCCAGCAGCCCATTCCTCAGCCCTGTTGAGCCGCTTTGTCCTGATGACCTGATCCAGCGAGCCTTGAAGTTCGCGCCCCCTCGTATTGCGATTGCCAGAGCGGGCGCGCCCGCCCCGATGGAGGCGGCGCAAGATGCGCATGAGGCAGGCGTCATGGTCCCGGTCTTTGTCGGAGAACGCGACCGGATCGAGTATGAAGCTAAGGGATTGGATTGGGATATCTCCAGCTTTGATCTGATCGAGGCCGAAGGAGAAGACGGCTCGGCAATGGCAGCGGCGACTGCCGTGCGCGAAGGGCAAGCCGATGTCTTGATGAAGGGGCATCTGCACACGGACAGCTTCATGAAAGCCGCGATCAATCGCGACCACGGTCTGCGAACCGACAAGCGTTTCGTTCACATCTTTCACATGAGTTCACCGAATGGCGGCAAACCGTTGCTGATCTCTGATGCCGCGGTGAATGTTGCGCCCAATATGACGACACGCCAAGATGCGATTCAACTGGTTGTCGATCTCGCTCAGAGGCTTGGCACAAAGCGTCCGCGCGTTGCCATCCTCTCCGCTACAGAGACCCCAATTGAGTCCGTACCGTCGAGTATCGAAGGTCGCGATCTGGCGGAATGGGCAGCAGAGCATGTCCTCGATGCCGATGTCCGAGGTCCCCTTGCGATGGATTTGATCCTTTCGAGCGAGGCGGCGGCGACGAAAGGCATGGCTGATGATCCTGTCGCGGGTCAGGCAGACGCCGTGATCGTTCCTGATATTGTCGCGGGGAACGCTCTCTTTAAAACTCTGGTTTACGTGGGCGGTGCCTGCGCTGCGGGGGTCGTCATGGGCGGTTCGGCACCGATTTTGTTGACGAGTCGCGCTGACCCTCCGGCAGCACGTCTAGCTTCGGCGGCGCTATCGCAAATTCTATGTGCGAAACCAAAAGCCTGATTTTTTGAAATCCACCAAAACGAAACGTCCCTCTTAGACCCCAGGTGAAGAAGGTCCGAGAGAGACGTCGTTGCCGTTATGATACCCTGCGTGCGCGGCTGGCCGATCTTTGTCAGCCTAGTCGCGCGCACGTAAGCAGCGATTCCCTGTTAGCGATTTGAATCCCTCTATCGCCGGGAACGTGCCGTTTGCAGGATGCCTCATATCCACGGTCTTGTTTTTTCTTGTCGTCTGGAGTCAGGCCGCGTCAGCGAAGCTGTCTTTGGTAAGCGACTTCGTCAGTTCGAACAGGCGACGACGCTGTTCTTCGGGCCAACGGTAGTAACAATTCAGCAGTTCAATTGCTTCCTTGCCTTGGAACAGATCGGCAGGGACGGCATTCTCATCCGCATTGAGCGCAGTAATTTCCGTTTGGTCTTCGCTCTCAATTGATTCGAAGAAATAAGACACCGGAACGCTCAGCGCCTGAGAGATCTCAAAAAGGCGGCTGGCGGAAACACGGTTTGCACCGGTTTCATATTTTTGGATCTGCTGGAACTTGATACCGACGGCATCAGCGAGTTGTTTTTGCGTCATATCGGTCATCCAACGACGGCGACGAATTTTCTGTCCAACGTGGATATCTACATAATGTGACATGGGGCGTACCCTTTACTTGATGTTGTAGGCGTCTCCCTCGGACGCTTACGTTAAGGGTAGCAACGGCGGTGCCATTTGGAGATTGAGGGGCGGCAAATTCTCTCACGGGGAGAAAACCCTTTATAATTCTGTAACATATGCGCCGTTACCGCAATCATATCACGCGATAGGCACTGCTTATCACTCTGCTTTTGGGCGATTTGCCTCGCAAAATGCGACAAAAAACGCGACTTGTTGGGTGACGTTTACGGAATCTAACGAGAAAAAAGCGTGGAAAGCCGGGATTCTTGAGCTTGGAGACGGTTAACGCGTCATCACCCTGTTTCGACCATCAACTCGGGTCGATCGACTTAGACACAGCTTTTGCCGTCTACCGCCGTGCGGAGGCGATCAAAACCCGATTAAACCGGAATAACTGAGGGAGGCGTGACTGCGGGCAGGGACCGGCAGTAACCAGACAATGTGCTTCGCACCGGGGAACAGTCCTGCCCCGTCAGGCTCTCAAGCACTTAGCAACGCGAAATTGCGCCCGAGCGCTTACCCGATGACCGGGAAAGCGCGCCGGAGGGGCAACGAGTTAGGCGGCGAGCCGATATCCACCTTGTTCGGTGACGAGCAACCGAGCCGCCGCTGGATCAGGTTCGATCTTTTGGCGCAGTCGATAGATATGAGTTTCCAACGTGTGCGTGGTCACTCCTGCGTTGTAGCCCCAGACCTCGTGCAACAATACGTCGCGCCCGACCACGGTTCCTCCAGCGCGGTAGAGGAACTTGAGGATGTTGCATTCTTTCTCGGTCAACCGAACCTTCTTGTTCGCTTCGTCCGTCAGCAGCTTCATGGACGGTTGGAAGGTGTATGGCCCAATCGAGAATACAGCATCTTCTGATTGCTCATGCTGGCGGAGTTGGGCTCGGATACGGGCGAGCAGGACAGCAAACTTGAATGGCTTGGTAACGTAGTCGTTCGCACCGGAGTCGAGCCCAAGGATCGTATCGGCGTCAGAATCTTGGCCCGTCAGCATCAGGATCGGTGTTTTAATACCCTGCTTGCGCATCAGCCGGCAGACTTCTCGCCCATCCATATCCGGCATCGCGACATCGAGAATAATCAAGTCATGATGCGCGTTTTTCGCCTTCTCCATCCCTTCGGCCCCATTTGCGCCTTCAAAGACGTCAAATTCCTCGGTAAGGACCAATTGGTCGGCGAGTGCTTCGCGCAGATCGTCGTCATCATCGACCAGTAGAATCTTCTTCAGCGTTGACATGGTTTTGACTCCTCGTGCCTTGTTCACCTCTAAAATTTGATGGGCGGCGGCGTTCTGCAAGTTTATGTCGTCAGTCTCACGCAACTGTCAGTCATTGGGCGGGTATGTTTCAGGAATTAACCTTACGGGCGGTGATATGAGCGGCTTCGAGGTGACCCCAACCGATCATTTAGAACGTGCTGTCGCTGAATTGCGTCGCGGTGCGGTGATGGTCCTAGATGGTGTGCTGGTCGCGAGTGCGGAAGCGATTTCGCCAGAGCTCTTTGCCTCGATGCAGGCTGCTGGGCCGGTCAGGCTGGTCCTGACGGACCGAAGGGCATCCGTGCTCAAGATTCGGGCTTACGATGGCGAGGTCGCGCGCGTGACGTTGCCTGAAGACGCGCGTTTGTCGCTGGTGCAAGCTCTTGCCGATCCGTCTCAGGACATGACGGCTCCGATGAAGGGACCTTTTGCGACGGTCCGAGAGGGCGATGCCAATTTGGCAAAGACAGCGGTGGCTCTTTGTAAACGTGCCGGACTGCTTCCCGCTGCGCTCATGTGTGAAGGGACGGGGGCGGGCCTCCAGCAGTTCGAAGCGGCGACATTGGCGAGTGCGATGGATGTCCAGGAGTTTTCTCTGGCGCGGTTTGCCGATGCCCAGGTGCCTTTGGCGCTTGCAACCGACGCACAGCTTTATGGTTTTCGGCCCAGCGATGGCGGGCCTGATCATTTCGCGGTGGTGGTCGGCGACCCTTCGCGGGCCGAACCCGTTCTCGTTCGCGCGCATTCCGAGTGCTTTACAGGTGACCTTTTAGGATCGCTTAAATGTGATTGCGGTCCACAGCTGCGCACGGCATTGGCCCAAATTTCTGCGAATGGCTCGGGCGTGTTGCTCTATCTGGCCCAAGAGGGGCGAGGGATTGGCATGGCCAACAAACTGCGTGCGTATTCGCTTCAAGATGAAGGTTTCGATACGGTCGATGCCAATCATCGCCTCGGTTTTGAGGATGACGAACGAGACTTTCGTGTCGCCGCGCTCATGCTGCAATCGCTCGGCTTTTCCGCGGTGCGGGTCATGACGAACAACCCGCGCAAACTTGATGCCTTTGAGAAACATGGGTTCGAGGTTGTGGGGCGTGAGCCACTGGCAGTGGGTCAAACGACACAGAATGCGGCCTACCTCGCGACGAAAGCGCGGCGGAGCGGTCATCTGCTGTGAGATACCATGACTTGATTGTGGATGGCAGAGGGCTGGCCCAATTCATGGGGCGCTCGATTCCTTGCGCGATCGGTGCTGGCGGTATCGTCGCGGAGAAACGAGAAGGCGATGGCGGGTCGCCGATTGGTACTTGGCGGATGGAGAGTGTGCATTACCGTGCAGACCGTGTCGTCCCGCCAGTCACGACCTTGCCGGTTTCGTCCATTGGAGCGCCCGACGGTTGGTGCGACGATCCGACCGACCCGCAATACAACGATCCGATCCGATTGCCTGTTTCCTGTTCGCATGAACGAATGCGGCGCGGTGACAGGCTTTACGACATTGTCGTAGTTCTAGATCATAATCGACACCCCTCTGAACCGGGTAAAGGGAGCGCGATCTTCGTCCATTGTTGGCGTGCACCAAGATTTCCCACGGCAGGATGCCTCGCGTTCACACCGCCTTCTTTAAGGTGGATTCTTGAGCGATGGGACGTGCGCCGTAGCCGCGTGGTGATCCGTTAGCGTCTCGCGCCCGGTGCCGTCATCGCGATCCGCATCAGTGTTCGTTCAATCAATGCGCGTTCCGGAACAGCGGAGCCACTGCGCAAGGTGCCTTCCAGTCCAGCGAGTTGGGCGAACGCATCTTCTACGCTCGCATATGGCCAAGCACGAAGCTGCGCGGCGAAGCTATCTCGTGTTTTCCAGAAGACAGGCGGGCGTAATTTACCCATCGCGGTCTGCGCATCTATCCCTTCTGACATCAATGCTTGCGCGCGATGTAACCGCGCCATGTGCATTGTTAAAACGCGAACGAGTCCCGGCAGGCTTGCGGCTTGCGCTTCAAAGCGGTCGAAGAGACCCGGTAGGTCTCGGGCGCGGCCTTGCGTGACGGCTTGGATGCCGGCTTCGAAATCTGCCTCCGCCGCGGGCGGTGCGCTAGAGATGACATCCTCAGCTGTGATGCTGTCGCTGTCGGCGGCGGCTAGCGCGAGAACTTCCGCGAAGCGCATCGCCTCGCCGTGTCCCACACCTTGCAAAACATCACCGAGTGCTCGCGCAGCGTCTCCATCGAGGGGCGGCGCGCCCATTTTTTTCAGGATGGTCGTGACTTCGCCTTCCAGAGCTGCGCCCTCCGCTGGATAGAAGGGCAGGGCTATCATGCGGTCATCGCCCTCAATCAGCTTGCGCAGCTTCGATCCACCAGAGAGTGCATCCGCTGTAACGATCAGGACGGCACCACCCGCCATCTGGTCAACGGCACTTTTGATGGCGGGAGCGAGTGCATCGTTCGCGCTTGAAAGAACGATGACCCTGTCGCCGCCTCCGAAGCTGATCGCATTGCACTCGTCGCTCAGTGATGCCGGGTCTTTCTTAACGGCATCAGCGGAGAGACGGGCGAGTCTAAAAGGATCGTCATCTGCGCCAAGCAACGCTTTCACCAACGCCTCGCGTCTGTCAGCCGTTAGTGTCGGGTCAGGACCGTACAGAAGAATGGCGATATGGTGGGCGTCAGGCTTCGCAATATATCCATTGCTGCGAGTGGCAGACAGCTTGGCCATGTTTTAAGCGAGCCAAGAAGGATCATACGCCGCTGCGAGCCGTCGGGTCATTTTATCGGCGACGTCCTCGGCTGCACGCGCTTGCACCTCGCGCTCAGAAACAAGGGTGGCATATTGCGAAGCGGTCGCATTGAAGGCGGCGATAGAGCGCGCCTGGGCCCGGTAGAGGGGGGCAGGGGTTCCGACTCGGCGTAAAGCATAATCAGCTTCAAGGGTCAGGTTAAATCGCGTGATCTCATCGTCGTCTTCGATCAGCAATCCGTCGCGGGTCACTTTTGCTTTTACCGTTAGCGTCAGCGGCGCATCAGCTTGAGCCGGCCTCAGATTTTCGATCAAAGCTTCGCGCAGCCGGAAGGGAAGTTCTCCGCGTCCCGCAATGACCCGGACTTTGCCGAGGATTGCACCGGGGCCGCTCTCCGTTCCACCGCCATAGAGCGGACGAAACCCGCAGCCTCCTAAGGAAGCGAGCGACAGAACTAGCAGTCGGCGATCAAACAACGACATTGACGATCCGCCCCGGTACCACGATGACTTTCTTCGGTTCGGCCCCATCAAGAAACTTGATGACCTCTGGGTCGCTCAACGCCATTGTCTCTATGCTGGCTTTGTCAGCGTTGACAGCCACGTCAATCTGAGCGCGGCGCTTGCCATTTACCTGAATGGGCAATGTCACGAGATCATCCACTGTCAACGCTTCGTCAGCCACTGGCCAAGCGGTATCCGCAAGGATATCCGTATGACCGAGTGTGGCCCAGCACTCTTCCGCCAAGTGCGGCGTCATCGGTGCCATCAGTTTCGCGAGGGTCTCCAATGCTTCGCGCAGGGCCCAATCGCATGCAGCGCCAGTCCCCTTGAAGCTGGCGACGGCATTGGTCAGTTCGTACAAGCGAGCGACAGCTTTGTTGAAGCGGAAACCTTCGATATCGTCGGTGGCCGACTTCGCCGTTTTGTGCGTCACTTTGCGCAGCTCGGACGCTTTGTCGTCGAAATCAGGGGCTTCTGATCCAGCAGCGGGAAGACGGTTCACAGCTTCTTCAGTCAAGCGCCAGACCCGTTGGATATGACGTGCCGCTCCCTCGACGCCTGCTTCGGTCCATTCGACATCACGCTCAGGGGGCGAGTCGGAAAGCATAAACCAGCGCGCGCAATCAGCGCCGTAACCTGCGATGATTGCCTCCGGGTCCACCGTGTTGCGCTTTGATTTCGACATCTTGATGATCGCGCCCGTTTTTACCGGCTCGCCATCAGCTTTCAGCTTATACGTCCCTTCACCAACCCGTTCCACTTCATCGGGTGTGAAGAAAATATCGCGCTCGATGCCGTCGGGCGAAGTTTCAACCCGCGAATAGGTTTCGTGCGTGACCATGCCTTGCGTGAACAACGCCTTGAACGGTTCAACACTTTCCTCAGAAAGGTGCCCGGTTTTTGCCATCGCCCGCGCGAAGAAGCGCGAGTAGAGCAGATGCAGTATCGCGTGTTCGATACCGCCGATATACTGATCGACAGGCAGCCAACGGTCGACCATCGCCCGATCTGTCGGTGTCGCCGCTCTTGGTGAGCAAAAGCGCGCGAAGTACCAGCTTGAATCGACAAACGTATCCATCGTGTCGGTTTCGCGCTGAGCAGGCTTGCCGCATTGCGGACAATCGACAGCTTTCCACGTTTCATGACGCTCCAGCGGATTGCCGGGTTGGTCGAACGTGACGTCGTCAGGCAGCTTGACCGGCAGGTTCTCTTTTTTCTCTGGTACCACCCCACAATCATCGCAGTGAACAACAGGAATAGGACAACCCCAATAGCGTTGCCGGGAAATGCCCCAATCGCGCAGGCGGTAGTTCGTTTTCTTCTCACCTTTACCGAGTGCCGCGACTTTGTCGGCGACCAACTCTTTGGCGGCTTCGATCTCCATGCCGTCGAGGAAATCGGAGTTGATGATTGAACCGGGGCCAACGTAAGCCTCGTTCATGACTTCAAAGCTTGTGTCACCGTCTGGTGCAACAACGGGCAGCACTTTCAGACCGTATTTTCGGGCAAAGTCCAAATCACGCTGGTCATGGGCAGCACAGCCAAAGATCGCGCCGGTGCCGTAATCCATGAGAATGAAATTCGCGACGTAAACCGGGAACAGCTCACCCGTAAACGGGTGACGCACTTGCAACCCCGTGTCGAAGCCTTTCTTTTCGGCTTTCTCCAGCGCTTCTTCACTTGTCCCGATTGCCTTACATTCGGCGCGGAAGGCTTTCAGGCCGTCAACTTTTTCTTCTAACGCGACGGCCAGCGCATGATCGGGCGAAACAGCGGCGAAACCCATACCAAACAGCGTGTCGGGGCGCGTCGTGTAGACCTCTAATTCTTTATACTCGGGCACCAAATCGTTTGCTTCGACGTCAAAGCGCATCTGCAACCCATGGGACTTCCCGATCCAATTTCGCTGCATGGTCCGGACTTTCTCCGGCCATTCGTCGAGTGAATCGATGGCAGACAGCAATTCGTCTGCGACATCCGTGATGCGGAAAAACCATTGCGTCAGGTCGCGTTTTTCAACGACAGCACCGGATCGCCATCCTTTTCCGTCGATTACCTGCTCATTGGCAAGCACGGTCATATCAACGGGGTCCCAGTTCACCGTTGCGTTCTTGCGCGTCAGCAATCCGGCGTCGAGAAAGTCAATGAACATTGCCTGTTGCTGCGCGTAATATTCCGGATCGCAGGTCGCGAACTCACGCGCCCAATCAAGCGACAAGCCCATCAACTTCAATTGCGAGCGCATGGCGTCGATATTGGCGTAAGTCCACGTGCCAGGATGGGTCTTCCGCTCCATTGCCGCGTTTTCTGCGGGCATTCCGAACGCGTCCCATCCCATGGGGTGCAGCACGTCGAAGCCTTGCGCCCGTTTTACACGCGCGACCACATCGCCCATCGCGTAATTGCGAACATGACCCATGTGTATCCGCCCAGACGGGTACGGAAACATCTCAAGGACGTAATATTTGGGTTTGTTTGGATCGTTCGTCGCGGCGAAGCTGTTCCGGTCTTCCCAGACACTACGCCACTTCGGTTCCGTTACACTTGCATCGTATCGCGCCATTCGCGCCGCACTCCAGAATTTGCCTTGAGATGACGATGTTCTGACAGCGCGAGCGCGTTAGTTCAATGGTGCTTCTGCGATTACAGAACTGTTCCGTCTACGGCTTGAATGCGCAGCTCCCGGGCGCGGGCCAGAATGCTGTCCTTCAGTTTGGACGCAGTTTGAGGGCTGACCGGCGCGGCAATCCAAGCACCTGACGGATTCAGGGTTTCACGGAAAACCGACACACTAAGTCCGCGTGCTGTGAGTTCCGTGCCCTGAACAGTCGCTGTAACGCGCACACGCTCGTTTTGCGCATTCGCAGCGGCACCCCA
>CAZXMX010000027.1:0-1143 GCA_964641645.1 uncultured Neomegalonema sp. | reverse complement strand
CCGATTCCGAGACTAATTGTCGGCAGGAGGGGCAATGTGCCCATTCCGTAGAACCGTGGTTTCCTCCGCGCAAGATCGCCTAAAGGCGATGGTGGGACCACTGAGGAACAGGTGAACGCATGAATAAGACATTGATGGGCGCTAGCGTAGTCGCCCTCTCCAGCGCGCATGTGAGCGGAGCTCAGGCAGCTGAATGGGATCTCGATTGGGGTGGGTTTATCAACACCGACTTCGTCTACAGTGACCAAGACAGCAGCCCAGACAACAGTGGCTTTGATGTTCTAACGAACGCTGAGGTCATTTTCACGCCTTCGATCACCCTCGACAGCGGCCTGACTTTTGGTGCCCGGATCGAGTTTGAAGCTGATCAAGCTACGAATAACAACACCGATGAGGCATGGGCCTTCGTAAAAGGTTCGTTTGGTGAGATTCGTGCCGGCGCGGAAGACAGCCCCTTTGGTACGATGACGACGGGCGCGCCTAGCTATAAGGCGGGTGTGACGTCCGGTACTTTCACGGGTACCTACTTGGACAACGGTCTTCGTTTTGCCGGTAACGCGGACTCGATCTCGAGCGATGCTCAAAAAGTCATTTACTACACGCCTCGCTTTAGCGGTTTCCAAGTCGGCGTCAGCTACGCTCACGGTTTGAGTGGAGATGACCGCGATATCGAATTTGAACAAAATGTGTTCTCGATCGGTGCAAACTACAACCAAGACTTTGGTGCTGCGAGCGTTTCGCTTTCCGGGACTTATGAAACCGCTGAAGATGTAGATGATCGATTCAGCTTGGGCGCTAGCGTTGGTTTCAGCGGTGTGACCATTGGTGGTGGTTTCGCACAAGTTGAGAACCAATACGACTTCTGGAACCTCGGTGTTGGTTATGAAACCGGTCCTTGGGGTGTTGCTCTTTCGGGTTCACTTAGCGACTTCGACGATGGCGATGAAGTTACGAAGTTCAGCCTGAACGGTAAGTATGATCTTGGGCCAGGCGTTAGCGCACGTGCGTTTGTCGCCTATGGCGAGCAAGACGGTAACGGTTTCCTTACAGATGCTAACCCGCTCAACGATTTCCTCGCGACCACTGAGGACGAAGGTTTTGCTATCGGTACGGGCATCAACCTCAGCTTCTAATTTAGAAGTC
>CAZXMX010000026.1:0-24846 GCA_964641645.1 uncultured Neomegalonema sp. | reverse complement strand
TCTCATCCTTGGCGCATCGTATGGCTCCCTCTTGGGAACAAAGTGCCTGATGGCTGGTCACGACGTTACGTTGGTTTGTCGCACCGCAACGGCGGAACTGATCAATAACGAAGGCACCGAAGTCCGAATCCGCCTAAAGGGAGAGGATGAGCACCGCTCGATCCGCTCGACGGAACAGCCGGGTCGTCTCACAGCGCTCACCCCTGAAGAGGTGGATCCGCGGGACTACGATCTTGTCGGATTGGCAATGCAAGAGCCGCAATACGCGCATCCGTCCCTGCGCGACCTCCTTGGGAAGATCGCAGAATCTGGTCTGCCGTGCCTTTCAATCATGAATATGCCGCCGCTCGCCTACCTCAAGCGCCTGCCAGGCTTAAATACGCATGATATCGAGGAGGCTTTCACAGATCCCCGCATCTGGAATAACTTTATGCCGGGGAACGTGACGCTCTGTTCACCGGACCCTCAAGCCTTCCGTCCACCAGAAGAAGCCGCCAATGTCCTCCACGTTGGCCTCCCGACGAACTTTAAAGCGGCCCGTTTCGCTTCCAACACCCACAACGAGATCTTAACGACACTTGAAGCTGATATTGCCGGTGTCCGCATCGACGGCAAAGACGTGCCAGTCAAACTGCGCGTTCACGACACGCTCTTTGTGCCCCTCGCTAAATGGAGCATGCTCCTGACGGGTAACTATCGCTGTGTCACCATGGCGGATCCCGTCGCTATTCGTGACGCTGTTCATCAAGATATCGAACACTCTCGTGAAATCTATACGTTCGTCGATCAAGTCGCTCAGAAACTGGGTGCGACGCAAGAAGAGTTGGTTCCCTTTGAGAAATACGCCAAAGCTGCGGAGAGTTTACTCAAACCGTCCTCAGCAGCACGCGCAATCTTGGCTGGGTCAAGCAACATCGAGCGTGTGGACCGCCTTGTTCAAAGCGTCGCGGCGTCGCTCGGCATGCGCCATCCGACCGTCGATGCGACGGTTGCCGTCGTGGATGCACAGCTCAATAAAAACCGCCGTCGCGCGGCGGCATAACCCTCGCCGACAGTCTAAAGCAAAAAAGCCCTCGGCGATTACCGAGGGCTTTTTTGTTCCGTCGATGCAGTCATTCGACGTTAAACAGCGTTCCGCGCCTTCAACTTCCGCACGCCCCAGAGCACGACCGGTAACAAGATCAAGGCAAGTGCAATCCAGGTGGTGATCGGCGCGATCCACCATTCTTGCCCTTTGCCATCGCGATCAAAGAACGGGTTATAGAAAATCCCGAAGTCACCATCCGACAGCAACAGCGATTGACGCAGCTTCGGCTCCGCAATCGGTCCAAGCACGACGGCCAGCACAGCAGGCGCCAGTGGATAGTCCAGAATGCGCAGCAGATACGCACCCAATCCGAAGAACACCATCAGCCAAACATCAAACATATTCTGATAAGCGGCATAGGTCCCCACCACCGACAACACGAAGATAATCGGCGCAAGAATTGTAAACGGTGTGCGCAACACCCAAAGGAACAGTGGGATAAACGCGAGGTTCACAATCAACGCGACGATATTCGAGATGTAGAACGAACCAACAAGCGGCCAGACAAACTCAGGCCGGTCTTCAAACATCCGAGGCCCCGGCTCCAACCCCCAAATCACCATTCCGGCCAACAGGACGGCAGTGGTCGGCGAACCGGGAATGCCCAAGGTCATCATCGGAAGCATCGCGCCGGTCGAGGCGGAGTTGTTTGCAGCCTCAGGGGCAGCAACACCGTCAGGGTTGCCCTCACCATAGCTCTTGGGCTTGCGCGAGGTCATTTTCGCGACGCCGTATGACATCAGCGACCCCGGCGTTGCACCCGCAGCAGGTAAGATACCGACGAAAAACCCAAGCAGCGAACCAATCATGGTTCCCTTCCAAGCGTCCTTCATTCCCACGATGCCTTTCATCACGCGGGAAAAATTCACTTTGGTCTCGGTCATCGTGACTTTGTAGCGCGTCGTGTTGATCGTCCAAATCATCTCGCCGATGCCATAGACACCAATCGCCAGTACCAAGAACCGAATGCCGTGCGAAAACCCGGTCGTGTCGATCCAACCCGCCGTCGCTTCAAACATATCCAGCGGATCGCCGAATTGCAGGCGCGGCTCGCCGGAGATAATGTCGAACCCAACTGTCGCCATCACGAGGCCAAAGCAGATCGAGAAGATCGTCTTTGGAATATCGTCTCCGCCTAAGCCAATAAACGTGGCAAAGGCGAGCAGCATGAGTGCAAAAATCTCCGGGTTTCCAAAGTCCAATGCGACCGATGACAGCGCCGGTGCAAACCCCGTGAAAAAGATGTTAGCAACCGTACCGCCAATGAACGAAGCAACTGCCGCTGTCACCAATGCGCGGTCGGCGTTCCCTTGCAAGGCCATGGGCCGACCATCAAACGTCGTCGCCACTGCGGTCGAGGCTCCGGGTATCCCTAACGTTATTGAGGAAATCGCGCCGCCATACATCGCGCCATAATAAATCGCGGCAAGAAAGATCATCGGTGCCGTAGCGCTGCCGGTCCAATCCTGAATGACAAACGTAAACGGCAACAAAATCGCTACGCCGTTTACGGACCCCAGTCCCGGCATCGCTCCGACGAATAATCCAATCACGACCCCCAAAACCGCGAGGCCGAGATTGGTCGGCTGTAGCGCGATCAAGATCCCGTCGAGAAGCTGTGCGAAAACATCCATCAATTCAGCTCCGGTCAGAGAAAGATATCGTAGAGCGGCAGAAACAGCGGTTCCGTATAGCCCTTGGGCAAGACGATCCGCATCAGCACGTCAAAGAAGAAAAAGCTGAACACCGGCACCCCGATAGAGATCGCCAGCGTCTGCCCAATACCGTGCCGCCCCAGAAAAAACAGGTAGTAGAAAAGGAAAACGAAAATAGCGCCGTAGAATCCGATGATCCCAATCAGCGCCAAAAATCCGATCAGTCCACCACCGACCAGCACCATCATCTTTTTGGAATAGCCGTCCATGAACGGCTCCTCAGATTGGGAGGGCGGCGAAGTGCGTCGGATCGCATTCACAATGATCCAGATACAGGACAACAGCATCGCACCCGACAGATAGAACGGCCAAAACCCTTTACCGGGACCGCTGCCGTCAATATTGACGCCCACATTCGTGAATCGCACATATTCGGTGTCCCACTCGGGGCCTTCGCCGCTTTTCCACATCAGGTAGATCGAGAAGAGACCGAGAATAATGGCGGTGATATATTCAGCGCGGCGCATCGAGAATTCCTATGCTGGGCTCAGCTTTCCTGTTCTCAGCCCAAAAATGTCTGAGATCGTCCAGTCACCGGCCCCAAAAGGGACCGGTGTTTGAAATCGAAGAGCGTTACTTGATCGCGCCAGACGCTTTCAGGATCGTCGTGTGACGGTCGCGCTGCGTGTTCCAGTAATCCGCAAGGTCGAGTTGGGACATGTAGTCTCCCATCAGCGACTTGTCAGACTTGTACTTTTGCCAGTCAGCACTTTGATAGACGCTGCGGAACAGTTGCGTGTAATACGCGGCAGCGTCAGCCGACATACCCGGCGCACCAACAACAGAACGCTGCATAAAGTACGAGAAGTCGCCACCGACTTCTTTCAACGTCGGCACGTCTGGGAACAGAGGCAAGCGCTCATCGGTAAACGCGACGAGCGGGATCACATCACCGCTTTCATAGAACCCGAGCGCTTCGGAAGGGTTGTTCACGGACGACTGGATTTGCTTACCAGCCAGATCCTTGGCAACGGCACCGCCGCCTTTATACGGGATGTACTTGATCTTCAGATCGTAGTTGTTGTTCAGGAAATCAGTGATGATGTTATCTTCCGAGTTTTTACCCGTTCCACCCATCACCCATTTGCTACCGCGCGACTTCACTTCTGCAAGATAACCGTCGAAATCCTTGATGCCTTCGTCTTTGTGAACCCATAACAAGAAGGTATCTTCAGCCATCCGACCAACCGGAGCAAAGTCCATGATGTCGACTTTCAGACCCGGCTGGCGCAGGGGCGTCGTAAAGAACGAGTTCAGCGTCACCATGATCGTGTGATCGGGATCGCCGACGGTGTTCATATATTGAAGGGCTTCAGCGCCCGACCCACCCGACTTGTTCGTCGGAACCAATGGCTTCGATGCGAGACCTTCTTTTTCGACAATGGATTGCATCAGGCGCGCCATTTTGTCGGCGCCGCCGCCTTTACCGGCCATAATCACGAAATCGATGGGCTTCGAAGGCTCCCAAGCACTCGCGGCTGTGGCTGTCAGCGCAAGGCTTACGCCCGCCGCGCCCATAACGATTGATTTGAACAGTTTCATAATCTTCCTCCCAGGAATAAAAGACACGGGCCAATTTTTTTGGCCTCTAAGTCATGCGTTCAATGCTCTCAATGTGATGCCTCGTGGTTGTCGTCTCCGTGTCGTAAGTTCGTCTAGTGAACAAAGATGACAGGCATTTCTGCCTGATCAACAACTGTTTGCGTGTTTCCACCAAAAACGGTCTCTCGTTCATGGCTTTCGCTATACGCGCCCATGATGAGCGTATCTGCCGAAAGCTCATGGCAGCGCCTCAGCAACATTTGACCGACTCCATCGACAGGATCAAATCGTTCTAGGCGTGCATTGACCCCGCGCGCTGCCAAATATCCAATCAGGTCTTCGGACGTTGCGCCATGAATTTCATCGCCGCCACTCAGAACCGTCACTTCACTCGCCTGAGAAACAATCGTTTCAGTTAGCGCAACGGCCCGAGCCGCCTCGCTCGATCCATTCCACGCAATCGCAACGCGATCGCAAAGCACTTTTGGGTGATCATCCCGCATCGGACACATCATCACCGGACGGCCAGTATTGAACAAAGCCGCTTTCAGCGTATTCCCACCCAAGTTTCGAAACCGATCCGGCTTGGCCACGACGATTAGATCAGCGAGCCGCCCATTGGCTTTGATAACGTCAATCTGCTTACCGGGAGCCTCCCGCCAAAAAGCACTTTCTCCCAAGGTCAGTCCGACAGGACCAAGGAGCGAAAGGAACTCTTCATAGAGAGTCTTCTCTTCTTGATCTGCAACACTCGCACTGGACTCTTCGATCTGTTTTCGAAGAAACGCGGGGATTGGGACACCATACGGCATCAGGTCTTCTGTGCGCGGGCGGCAGTGCAACGCTTCGACATGCGCCCCATAACGGCGAGCAAGCACGGCGGCGTGGGCAAGAACGTTCTCTCCCTTGCCGTCTCCGCGAATGGGTATGACGATTTTGCGAACGGTCATAACAGTCCCATCATGAAGTCGGTGCCCATGCTTGATATGGTGTCTTAGCTTCCAAGAACCGTCCCCTTTTCAACGCCACTGGCCGATGCCCAATCTGCTGCAGGCTGTTTGTCTCTGCCTTTGGGTCGCACGCGCTTCACCAAAATACGCCCACCGACGCATTGCAGCGTCACACCATCTTCATCGACCGAAACAACCTTACCTGACATTCCGTCACCGGGAAGACGTGCGCAGTCAAAGATACCGACTTCCGCGCCCTCTAGCGTCGTCCAAGCGCCGGGTGCGGGATTGGTGCCCCGGATCAAATCATAGACCTGTTTGACAGGTTTATTCCAATCAATCCGCGCGTGGTTTTTGGTACAGCGCCGCTCGTACGTCGCCTGCGCTTCATCCGGTACGATGCGCGGCGGGTTTCCAGCGCGGAACAAGTTACAGACATCGAGAACTGAGTCTACTGCGGACGGATAGATCTTCTTGAAGTAGAGGTTGATTACCGTGTCATCGGGATCAATCGAACATTCCCATTGCAGCAAGCTATCGCCCTCATCCAATCCATCTGTCGGATAGAACCACGAGTACCCCGATTTCTCGCGTCCCATAATGATGGGCCAGTTCACCGCCGACGGGCCGCGATGCAGCGGTAGTAACGACGGGTGGAAACAGATCGACCCCATCTTTGGCGTCTCGCGTGCGGCCTCGGGAACGAAAACGTTTACAAAAGCCATGACCATCAAGTCCGCATCGTGACTGGCCAGCACTTCCAGCGACTCTGCCGATTTGAGCTCCGATGGCTGATGAACCGCGATGCCCTTCTCTTCCGCAAAGACCTTGATCGGGTCGGGGTCTTTGCCCTCACGATCTGGTTCGCAATAGACGGCGACAACCTCGTCAACACCCGCATCCAAAATTTTCGCCAACGCATCTTTACCGAATGCCTGCTGGCCCATGACGATCAAACGCATCTTATTTCCTTAATCACCTTTATGAAAAAGTGGGTGAGCGGACACGAGCGGCAACGTGCTGGCAGGAAGAAACGTCTCCAAAAGAATAACCGCTTTCTCCATCCACGTTGTCAATTGATTGAAACCCTCTGGTGGATTGCCCCACCACCCCACATCGACGGCGTCGCGCCTATTCGATGCAGCGCTTTGGAACCGACAACTCATTCCGTCTATACCCACCTCAGTCGCCCGTTTTGGGTTGGGAACGGGAACTTCGTCGAGTTCGGCCAACAGCTCGAAAAGAACTCCATCTCCAATCTGCGCATCCGCACCGTAGGAATTTACATTGCTGATATGACTTCCAGTTTGTCCCACAACAACTCTACGCACGCGGTCGCAATTATCATGATGATAAACCGTCCAAGACGCAGACGGGTCAAAGCTTGGCAACCGCGAGATCATAAAATTGACCGTTCGAAGGTGACGCGGCACCGACGGGAGAAGATCAAAATCGAAAGGAGAATCAAGCGAAACTGCCTCGTCGCCCCCGAATCCAAGAGAAGATGCTTCAAGAGCAGTGTCATCTAGGTTTTCTCCAACGACCATCTTCTCAACTACTCCGCCGCGTCCGGTAGTTTCACCTCACCAACCGCCCCCGATTGCACGACGCGATCAAACTCTTCACCAGAATAGCCGAGCACTTCAGCCAAAATTTCAGCCGTATGCTCGCCGAGTAGCGGAGAACGCTCGACTTCGACGGGACTATCGCTCAGCCTAATCGGACACCCAACACTCAGGTATTTTCCGCGCTCCGGGTGATCGACTTCAACGACGGTTTTCGTCTTGCGCAGCCCTTCATCCTCGGCGATCTCTTTCATCGACAAGATCGGACCGACCGGAATGTTCAGCGGGTTACAAATGTCCATGACCTCGAACTTCGTCTTGGTCATTGTCCATTGCTCGACCGCATCGAAAATTTCGTTCAGTTTATTGAGGCGCTCGGGCGGGGTTGCATAACCCTCCGCTTCTTTCCACTCCGGCTTTCCAATCACATCACAAACGTTCTTCCACACCGCGGCTTGCGTAATGAAGTAGGTGTAGGCATTCGGATCGTTTTCCCAACCCTTACATTTGAGGATACGCCCCGGTTGGCCGCCGCCAGAATCGTTCCCCGCACGCGGCGTCGCATCGCCAAACGGAATACCCTCCCCGGCTTGCGAATATTCGGCCAGCGGTCCCGCCGCGAGCCGCTGCTGATCGCGCAGCTTCACCCTGCTGAGGTTCAACACCCCGTCTTGCATCGCCGCATCGACCTTTTGGCCCCGGCCTGTCTTCTCCCGTTGGAACAGCGCCGTGACAATCCCCAACGCGAGGTGAAGGCCCGTGCCGCTATCGCCAATCTGGGCCGCCGTCACCAAGGGTGGCCCATCGAGGAAACCCGTCGTCGAAGCCGAACCACCCGCACACTGGGCCACGTTCTCATAGACCTTGCAGTCTTCGTATTTTCCCGGCCCAAATCCTTTGATCGACGCCATAATAATGCGCGGGTTGATCTTTTGCAGGTCTTCCCAACCAAACCCCATGCGATCCAGCGCACCGGGCGCAAAGTTTTCGACCAGCACATCACACTCCCGAACGAGACGGGTCAGCACTTCTTTGCCGGTTTCATCCTTCGAGTTAATCTCAATCGAGCGCTTGTTGTGGTTCAGCATGGTAAAATAGAGGCTGTCCGCGCCGGGTACATCAATCAGCTGCTTGCGCGTTGCATCCCCCACACCAGGGCGCTCAACCTTGATAACATCCGCCCCAAACCACGCCAGCAACTGCGTACAAGTTGGACCGGACTGCACATGCGTGAAGTCGAGAATTTTGACGCCTGATAGGGCTTTCATAAGTACTCTCCGTTTTGCGCCGCCAGCGAACCGCTAGCGACCCGGCATTCGAGGCTGTCCTTCAGGGAGAACAAGGTCTTCCCCGATTGCCGGATCATTCTTCAATACGTGACTGTTGGCTTTTGATTGCACATCCATCGCAGTTGACTGCCATCCGCCGAAGACCAATTGAGGTTTGCAAGCTTAACGCTGCCCGCCGCTTCACATTCCGCTTGAGAATAATAAACTTCAGGCGAAACCGTCGCGTGTTCGTTATAGGCGCCACCAACATTCCCAGCGGTTGGATCGCTATAGGTGAGGATAAAAATCAAAGACCATGTCATCGTCGTTCCAATCTTAGCTGTTAACTCTGCGCTTGCGGATAGCGCGCTTTCGCCACAACGGATTGTGGATTCAAGTTTCCAATATTTCCACTTTCTTTTCCTGCGGCTGGATCAATTGCAGCATTAATCAGTGTCGGCTTGCCGCTCGCCAGCGCTGCTTCAACCGCTTGGCGCAGTTCGTCCGGCGTTTTCGCCCAAACACCCTCGCCGCCAAACGCCTGCATCATCATGTCATACCGGGAATCGGGAACAAACACGGTGGTAGACGGATCACTTCCACCACCCCAGTTTTCACCATCCCCGCGATAGATACCGTTGTTGTTAAAGACAACGACGCAGACCGGCAGATTGTAGCGACAGATCGTTTCGACCTCCATGCCGCAGAACCCAAAGGCACTATCGCCTTCAACCGCAAGCACTTGCTTTCCGGTCTCGATAGCGGCGGCAATGGCCGCGCCCATCCCGATCCCCATGACGCCCCACGTTCCCACATCGATGCGATGGCGAGGCTTATGGACGTTAACGATAGACCGCGCCATATCCAGCGTGTTCGCGCCTTCATTGACAAGGATCGTATCCGGACGATCTTCAATCGCCTGCTTCAGAACACCGAGCGCCGAATGATAATCCATCGGGTGATTGTTGTTCTGCAAACGGGTCGACATTTTCTGCACATTCGCCGCGACCTTGGTGCTGACCTGTTCAAGCCATGCCGTCGGCTGTGCAAGCCCCGCTCCCCTCATCTTATCGAGCAAAGCCGTGGCACAAGAGCCAACATCCCCCACGAGCGGAGCCGCGATCTCGACGTTCGAGTCCATTTCCTCGGCGCAAATATCGATTTGCACGAATTTCTTGCTGCCCGGCTCGCCCCACTGCTTACCCTTGCCATGGCTCAGCAGCCAATTGAGCCGTGCGCCCATCATGATGACCACATCGGACTCTTTCAGCACCAGCGAGCGTGCTGCCGACCCGCACTGTGGATGAGTATCAGGCAACAACCCTTTTGCCATCGACATCGGCAAGAACGGATATCCCGACTTCTCAACGAACTCGCGGATCACATCATCGGACTGATCATAGGCCGCACCCTTGCCGATAATGATTAAAGGCCGCTCCGCCCCTTTCATCACCTCGATGGCACGATCCACCGCCTCCTCTGAAGGGCGGGTCTTCGGTGCTGGATCAACGACCTTAACGAGCGACTTTTGCCCCTCAACCGCATTCATCACTTGCCCGAGCAACGCACCGGGCACGTCGAGGTAGACGCCGCCAGGACGACCGCTCACCGCACTGCGGATCGCACGCGCCACCGCGATGCCAATATCCTGAGCATAGGTCAGACGATACGCGGCCTTACAGAACGGTTGCGCCGCAGCAAGCTGATCCATCTCTTCGTAGTCGCCTTGCGACAAATCAACGATCTCCCGCTCCGACGACCCGGAGATCAAGATCATCGGCCAACAGTTCGTCGTCGCATTCGCCAGCGCCGTGATGCCGTTCAAGAACCCCGGTGCCGAGACCGTCATGCAAACGCCCGGCTTCTTGGTCAGGTATCCGGCAACCGACGCCGCATAACCAGCATGCTGCTCATGTCGGAAAGAAATGACGCGCATACCCTGCGCCTGCGCGTATCGACCCAAATCCGTGATCGGAATACCGGGCACGTTATAGATCGTCTCGATCCCATTCAGCTTGAGCGCATCGATTAGTAGATGAAAGCCATCTGTAAGCTCGCCTTGCTCTTCGTTCGCATCGCTTTCATGTGCCGCTGACGACATTCGTTCCTCCCCACGGGCCTAGACGACCGCTTTTTCTTTTAATGTCTTCGTCTCAAGCTCAGTCCAAGTTTCGCAGACGTGATCGCGCAGCCGCATCGTATGCTTGCGAACCAATTGTTCCGCCAAATCCGCATCGCGCGATTCAATCGCTTGAATAATCTCCATGTGATCAACAACAGAGCGTTTGGCCCGGCTTTTTTCTGGCATCGCTCTGCGGCGAACCGCACGCATGTGCAGAAACAAACCGTCGGCAATGTCCTTCAACATCGAACATTGCGACAGTTCCAAAATGCGCTGATGAAACTCAATATTCGCGTCAGAGTATTCTTCAATCTTGGCACTCGCACTCCCCTGAGCGAACCGCCGCAGCGAAGCAATTTCATCGTCAGTTGCCCGCTCGGTTGCCAGCCGCGCCGCCATACTTTCCAAAGCAGCCCAAACCGTGATCATCTCAGCGATTTCGTCGATTGATTTGCGAAGAACAAAGACGCCCTTTCGCGGCGCAACATGAATGAAGCCCTCTTGCTCAAGCCGTCCAAGCGCGGCCCGCAACGGTGTGCGCGATGTCCGCAACTGTGCAGCCAAGGCGCGCTCATCCAATCGAAGATCTGTTGCGGGGTCATAGACGTCCATCGCAAGGATCGCATCCCGCAGCGCATGGTAAGCTCGGTCCTCTAGGGTGACATCAACATTCACCGGTTCCAGAACCAAGGTGCTCACGGTTTGCACCCCAAGCCTAGCTTTGCCGAATCTGTGGTACACCAGCTACCAACCATCCCTTGACCGTATGCGCCACGATGGTTCCGTCAACCTTCTTTCGTAAATTTATCGAGAGGCCTCAACCGATGCGCCGCTGCAAGCGGGACTCAATCGAGCAAAATCTTCATGCCATCTCGACCGATGTAGAGCGGTCCATCCCAGTGTGGTCGAACCGCGTCTTCCCAATGAACATCTGTGTAATCAGGATCATCAGAGGGGATGAGATGATTCAGCGCCAACGCCTTGACCCCCGCCGCCATTGCGATCTTTGCCGCATCCTCCGCCATCGTATGCGACCGAAGCAGATGGTTCTTGAGCCGTTGATCGCCGTTTCCAACCCGTGCGACGAGAGCATCGACGGCATCCCCCAGCATGGCCTCGTGGATCAGCAAATCCGCCCCCCTCGCAAACTCAGCGAGTTCGGGGAGATAGGCGGTATCGGCACCAAAGACCACGGAGCGCGTTGCGCTTTCGAACCGATACGCAAAGCAGTCGTCGATGGGCGGATGCTCCACCCGCATCGCCGTCACGCTGATCCCCGGCAGCGAGACCCCATCCTCGGGAGAGATTTCATGAACATGCACCAGCTTTTCTAAGTCGGGCCGACCTTCATCTCGTTGTCTCAAATCAATATCAAACCGCATCGACGCGCAGAAATGCTCCCAATACGCCTTAAGGCCAACTGGGCCATACACCTCAACCGCACTGTTCAATCCGGCGCACCAGGCCGTGTGCAGCAGAGGACCAAGCTCCAAATAATGATCCGAATGCAAGTGCGTGATGAAAATGGTACTCAGGTCTTTCAAGGCGAACCCTTGATCCACCAGCCCGCGCGTGACGCCCAACCCGCAATCCACGACGATTTGCTGCCCCTCCAAAGTTAGAAGCATCGACGTCGGCATCATAGAGCCAGTCCGAATGGCGGGTCCGCCTTTTACGCCGAGCAACGCAACGGAATTCGACATCAATTCATCCTTCGATCAAAGCCAGACAGGACTCACCGTCCTTTAAAAACAGCCTTACGCTTTTCATTAAAGGCCAAAACGCCTTCGCGCCGATCTTCCGTTGGGACCGTCCGATTATACGCTTCGATCTCAAACGTCAGCCCGTCCGCCAATGACATCCCGAGACCACGATGGATCGCTTGTTTTGCTTGACGCACAGCAATCGGCGCATTGGACGCAATTCGTTCCGCCGTACCGAGCGCGGCATCCAGCAATTCACCTTGCGGGAAAACAGCATTCACCAAACCCCATTCGGCGGCTTCGTGAGCCGTAAACGGTCGCCCAGAGAGGATCAACTCCTTAGCGCGCCGTTCTCCCATACTGCGGGTTAACGTCTGCGTCCCGCCTGCACCGGGAATAATCCCCAGTGTCACCTCCGTCATCGCAAACCGCGCCGTATCGGCAGCATAGAGAAAATCCATCGTCGCCGCGATCTCGCACCCCCCGCCATAGGCCGCCCCATTCACGGCCCCGATCATCGGCACTGGGCAGTCAATGAGCGCCCGAACCATCCGTTCAAACACGACATGCTGCTTCCCCCATGCTTCGTCGGACATGCCTTTGCGCTCTTTCAGGTCTCCCCCAGCACAAAAGGCTTTCTCGCCCTTGCCCGTTACAACGACACATCGAACATCGCCGGGATCAAGCGCCAACTCCTCAAACACCGCCGTCACGTCGCGCGAGAGTTGCGTATTCATGGCGTTCGATGCTTCAGGCCGCGAGAGCGTTACGAGCAACACATGCTCTCCCACACGCGTCAGTTTTAAGGTCTCATACGTTTCACCGGTCACAGTTAATCAGTCCTCTCCCTAGACCATTCCACATTGCTTTTAGTTCTCTATCCCTGTCAAAGTTCTTCGCATCAGCATCGCGTCGTAACGAATGGATGAACGACCCCAATGGGATTGAACAGAGAACTCGACGGCATCTTTGTCGTCTCATTGGAACAAGCCGTCGCCGCGCCCTATTGTGGGATGCTCTTGGCCGATGCAGGTGCGCGGGTGATCAAAGTCGAACGCCCCGAAGGCGATTTTGCGCGCAGTTATGATCGTGGAGCCGATGGCCAAAGCACCATCTTCGCATGGCTCAACCACGGAAAAGAGTCGATCTGCATCAACCTCAACGACCCAGAAGACGAAGCCTTGCTCCACACAATGTTACAAAAGGCAGACGTCTTCCTCCACAATCTCGCACCCGGTGCACTGGCCCGCCGTGGTTTTGACGGCAGCACCATGCGCATGAAAAACCCCGGCTTAATCTCGTGTGAAGTGACGGGTTACGGCAGTGAAGGCGACGCCGCGAAAAAGAAAGCCTATGATTTTCTCATTCAAGCCGAAGCCGGATTGTGCGCCGTTACCGGAACCGCCGAAAGCCCCTCGCGCGTGGGGATCTCGATCACGGATCTTTCGGCAGGTCTCACGGCTTTCTCTGCCATCCTCCGCGCGCTGATCCAACGCGGACGAACCGGCGTTGGGGTCGACCTGTCAATCTCGATGTTCGATGTCATCGCCGATTGGATGAACATGCCGTTGATGGCGCACCGGTACTTTGGCCCGGCGCCGCAACGCCTCGGCCTCACCCATACGTTCGTTGCCCCGTATGGCGCGTTCGAAACAGCAGACGGGATCGTCTTAATCTCAATCCAGAACAACCGCGAATTTCGAACGTTCTGCGACGTGATCCTCGAACAACCAAACCTTGCCGATGATCCACGCTTTGCCGACAACCCGGACCGCGTCGCAAACCGCGATGCGTTGACAGAGATCATCAACGACGTTTTTGGCCGCGATCCACGCGATACCCTCATCGCAAAACTCGACAATGCAAAGATCGCCTGCGCTCGCCTCAGCGACCTCGCGGACCTCTCCGAGCACCCGTTCCTCCGAAACATGACCGTTGACTTCGGTGGCTCGGAAATTGCCATTGCCGATTTGCCAATCCAATCGGACACCGGCAGACAAATAAACGTGCCCACCCTCGGCCAACATTCAGCAACCATCCGCTCCGAATTTGCGAGAAAGCCATGAAATCGTACCGGCATTACATCAACGCAGAATGGGTTCCCGCAGCAGAAGGCGGTACCTTTGAAACCATCAACCCCTATACCGGCGAACCATGGGCTACCATCGCGAAGGGCACCGCTGCCGACGTGGACTTGGCCGTCGCCGCAGCCTCAAGCGCCTTCGAAGCTTGGGCGGCGACTACCCCAAGCGCGCGCGGTCGATTGCTGATGAAACTCGCTGATTTGATCGAACGCGATAGCGAACGGCTCGGCGAGATCGAGGTCACCGACAACGGAAAACTCATTGCCGAGATGGCGGGGCAGACCAAATACATGGCGGAATGGTATCGCTATTACGGTGGGCTAGCGGATAAAATCCAAGGGTCCGTACTGCCCAGTGACAAACCCGGCATCTTCAACTTCACCAAATACGAACCCCTCGGCGTCGTCGGCGTGATTACGCCATGGAACTCGCCACTCCTTCTACTCTCATGGAAGCTCGCCCCGGCATTAGCAGCGGGCAACACCATCGTTGCGAAACCTTCAGAATTCACCTCTGCGTCCGCTCTCGAGTTTATGAGTCTGGTTGAAGAGGCCGGATTTCCACCGGGCGTCATCAACGTTGTCACGGGTTATGGAGTCGATGTCGGCGCACTGCTTGTCGAACACGAGGACGTCGCAAAAATCTCTTTCACGGGTTCCGATACGTCCGGCCAAAAGATCAACGAAGTCGCTGCCAAAACCTTCAAGCATGTCTCCCTAGAACTCGGCGGAAAGTCCCCCAATATCGTCTTTGAAGACGCAGATTTCGACGCGGCTGTTATGGGCGCGATTTCCGGCATCTTCGCTGCGACCGGCCAAACGTGCATCGCAGGGTCAAGATTGCTGGTGCAACGCTCGATCCACGACAAATTCGTCGAACGATTGGTCGAGGTCGCGAAAGAGGCCACCATCGGTGACCCCATGTCGCGCGATACCCATGTCGGCCCTGTCACAACACCGCCGCAGTATCAGAAAATACTCGACTACATCGCCATCGCCAAAAAGGAAGGTGCGGTCTGCGCCCTCGGCGGCGCACCCCATGACGGACCGGGTGGCCAATTCGTCCAACCGACAATCTTCACGGGCGTAGACAACGCCATGCGTATCGCTCAGGAAGAAGTGTTCGGCCCCGTCTTGTCGGTCATCCCCTTCGATACAGAAGCAGACGCGATCCGGATCGGTAACGACATCGACTTCGGATTGGCAGCGGGCGTATGGACGTCAGACATTGGCCGCGCCCTACGGATGTCAGACAAGCTCAAGGTCGGCACGGTTTGGGTCAACACTTATCGCGCCGTCAGCTACACCTCCCCCTTCGGCGGCTACAAGCGCAGCGGCATCGGGCGAGAAAGCGGCATGGAAGCCATCAAGGAATACCTGCAAACCAAGTCCGTCTGGATCGCCCAAGAAACCAGCGTCGCCAACCCGTTCGTAATGCGATGACCTACACGCTCAACCACCCCGAGATCCGCGAAGCGGTTACAAAGCTCTGCGAAGGCTTCCCCGGAACGTACTGGAGAGAGTGCGACCGCGATCAAGCCTACCCTACCGCCTTCGTTGAGGCATTGACCAAAGCCGGCTACCTGTCCGCCTTAATCCCTGATGAGTACGGCGGGCTAGGACTACCGATCTCAGCAGGCTGCGCAATCCTAGAAGAAATCCACCGCGCAGGCGGTAACGCCGCCGCCTGCCATGCTCAGATGTACACGATGGGCACCCTGCTTCGACACGGATCGGATCAGCAGAAGCGACACTACCTCCCTGCCATTGCGGATGGCTCGTTGCGCCTGCAAGCCTTCGGCGTCACTGAACCCACAAGCGGCACGGATACGACCGCGCTCCGCACGACGGCCCGCCGCGACGGTGATCGGTATATCGTCAATGGCCAAAAAATCTGGACCTCGCGAGCCGAACATTCGGACTTGATGCTTTTGCTCTGCCGCACAACACCAAAAGACCAGTGCGCAAAGAAGACCGACGGCCTTTCAACTTTCCTTGTCGATATGCGCGAGGTTCGCGGCAAGAGCCTGACGATCCGCCCCATCCGCACAATGATGAACCACGCAACAACCGAACTCTTTTTCGACGACATGCCTATCCCCGCCGAGAACTTGATTGGCGAAGAAGGCAAAGGATTTCGCTATATCTTGTCGGGTATGAACGCCGAGCGCATTTTGATCGCCGCAGAGTGTGTGGGCGACGCCAAGTGGTTCACCGAAAGATCGACCACCTACGCGACGGAGCGCCGCGTCTTCGGCAATCCCATTGGAAAAAACCAAGGCATTCAATTCCCCATCGCAAAGGCCTACGCAGAAATGCGTGCGGCAGAATTAATGCTCTCAGAAGCTGTTCGACTCTACGAAGCCGGCAGGAACCCCGGCGAAGAAGCCAACCTCGCAAAAATGCTCTGTGCTGACGCTTCTTGGGCGGCGGCAGAGGCGTGCTTACAAACGCATGGCGGTTTTGGTTTTGCCGAGGAATACGACGTTGAGCGTAAATACCGCGAAACGCGGCTCTACCAAGTCGCTCCCATCTCGACGAACTTAATCCTCAGTTACATCGCCGAGCACGTCCTTGGCATGCCCCGATCGTATTAGGCGGAATTCATGCATCATCAATAATCCACGCTCGATCGAAAAGAACATTCCCTCTTCCAGCACAGTTTGATCGGTCGCGCTCGGCATCTTTGTCGAAGGCTATTGCCCCGCAGATTGATACCAAGCGACGATCGCTGCACGCTCGCCCTCTTCCATATAGGAGACATTCGCGGGCGGCATTGCATGCGTCTTGCCGGATTGCAGATAGATGTCCCGCGCATGGGCAGCGATCTGTTGCTGGGTCTCTAGGACCACGCCTTTGGGCGGCCAGATGAGCCCTTCCCAGGCTGGCTGGCTCGCATGGCACATCGAGCAACGGCCTTGCACCGCATTATAGACGGATTCGAACCCGTCCGCGTCCACGAACCTCTGTTCCATCGGTGTCAGCGCCGCATCATCTTGGCTCTCAGCCCGATCCGTACTGCCAATCGTTGACAGCCAGACAATCGCGAAGAACAGAACCGTCGTCGCAAACCATGTCCAGCGCACATCCTTACCGCTGCGCGTATGCATGGTATTGAAGTAGTGCCTGATCGTGACGCCCATCAAGAAGACCAAGCTCGCAATCACCCAATTGTATTCAGTCGCAAAAGCCAACGGATTATGGTTCGACAGCATCAGGAAGATGACGGGCAGCGTCAGGTAATTGTTATGGGTCGATCGCTGCTTAGCAATCTGGCCGTATTTCGGATCAGGCGTCCGACCTGTTTTCAGGTCGGCGACGACGATCCTCTGGTTCGGCATGATGATGAGAAAAACATTCGCACTCATAATCGTCGCCGTAAACGCACCCAAATGGAGAAACGCCGCACGCCCTGTAAAGACTTGCGTATACCCCCAGGCCACCACCACGAGAATAACGTAGAGTAAGATCATCAAACGGCGGTTATCCGCACCAAAAGCACTCTTACACAGCAGGTCATAAGCAACCCATCCAAAGGCGAGCGACGCCAGCGAGATTAAAATCGCCCCCCACACCGGAATGTCCAGAACCTCGCGATCCACGAGGTAAAGCTCTGCCCCGCCGTAATAGACGAGGCACATAAGCGCAAAACCACTGAGCCATGTCGAATAGCTTTCCCACTTAAACCAAGTCAGGTGCTCAGGCATCGCGGCGGGGGCAACGAGAAATTTGCGGATGTGATAGAAACCACCGCCGTGGACCTGCCATTCCTCGCCATGCGCGCCGGGCGGCAAGTCCGGCGACTTTTGCAAACCGAGGTCAAGCGCAATGAAGTAGAACGAGGAACCAATCCACGCGATGGCCGTGATGACATGCACCCACCGCACGGCAAAGTTCAGCCATTCGCCCAATACGGCCAAATCATACATTTCGCGCGTCCTCTCTTGCTTCCGCTCAACATGGCCCGAACGCCATCATTACGAAAAGCCATCAAACTCACGAGCACTTTCAAATTTTCCGAGTAAATGGCAAGAGTTTCAGATGGCTTACGTGAACAATCTACGCGTCTTCGTCCGTGTCTACGAACTAGGCAGCATGTCGAGCGCGGCCCGAGATCAGCGGGTGTCTCCGGCGGTCGCCTCCAGCCGAATATCCGAGCTGGAAAAACACCTTGGCGTTCGGCTGTTCAATCGCACAACGCGCAGCCTGCAACCAACCGAACACGGCACGGCTTTTTATGCTGGGGCGTTGAAAGTTCTCGACGCGATTACCGACGCAGAAGCCGCCGTTGCCAACCTCACCAACCAACCCAGAGGCTCGCTGTTCGTGTCTGCGCCGTTGGGGGTCGGCAAACGCTTTATCGCGCCACACATTCCGGCCTTCAAAGATGAATACCGTGAGGTCGATGTACGCTTGCGTCTCTCAGACCGAAAAGTCGATGTCACCGCCGAAGGAGTCGATGTCGCCTTCGTTCTGGGCACATTAGAGGACTCGAGCCTTCGCGTTCGACCGATTGCCGAGTGCCCGCGCGTCCTCTGCGCCTCCCCAAGCTACATTGCACGAAGAGGAATGCCCCAAAGCGGCGCAGACCTCATCGCGAGCAAACATGACTGCCTACTGCTCCGTTTTCCGAGGGCAACCGAATTTCAGTGGAGCTTAGAAACCAACACCGGGAACCGCAAATTCGATGTCTTCGGTCCCTTTGAATCCGATGATGGCGATGTCCTAACGGCTTGGGCTTTAGATGGAAGAGGCATCATCAATAAGCCAGTCTTCGAAGTCGCCGACCATCTTGCCAATGACGATCTGGTAGAGGTCGCGGCAACGACGCCACCCACCCCCATTCATCTCGCCTGTCTTTATCCGCACAAACGACACCAAGACCCAAAGATCAGGTTGTTCATCGACTTCATGGTTGCGCAGTGCAAACGAGAGTTAAACCGCCTCGCGCCCTAACTGCCACGATAGGTCGAATAGCCAAAGGGCGATAGCAACAGCGGCACGTGGTAATGCGAGGACGCGTCGTCGATCCCAAACCGGATCGGTATGGTGTTTAGAAAGCGATTTTCCGAAGCCAATTCCCCTAATCCATCCAGATAATCACCGGCATGAAACACCAGCTCATAGATTCCGACTGCAAAATCGTCCTTTGGCAAGATCGGACTGTCGGTGCGGCCATCGTCGTTGGTGATGGTGCTGCCGAGAAACGTCCTCGTATCGCCGGTCACCCCGTACAGGTCGATCTTCAAGCCAGCAGCGGGCAATCCCCGAGCCGTATCAAGAACGTGAGTCGTCAGAAATCCAGCCATATTCACCTCTAAGCAGGCAATCTATCCGCACTTTTCCTCCATGTAACGGCTCTATTGCCCCACAAGGTCTTTCGCGAATCTTTTGAAAGTCGTACCCGATTATTCGAGCTAAGACGTAAATGTCGCTGGGAAGAGGCTTTTTGTGAATCGATATCCGCGTAATTTACACGGCTACGGTGCCAATCCGCCCGACCCCCAATGGCCGGACCGGGCCAAAATCGCCGTTCAGTTCGTTCTCAATTACGAAGAAGGCGGCGAAAACTGCGTTTTACACGGCGACGCTGCGTCCGAAGCCTTTCTTTCTGAGATCGTGGGCGCGGCGGCTTGGGAAGGCCAGCGCCACTGGAATATGGAATCGATCTACGAATACGGCGCCCGTGCCGGGTTCTGGCGTTTGCATCGCCTCTTCACCGAAAAAGAAATCCCGGTCACTGTCTACGGCGTTGCAACAGCGTTAGAGCGCTCGCCGGAACAAGTCGCAGCCATGCAATCCGCAGACTGGGAAATTGCCTCTCACGGGCTGAAGTGGATCGAGTACAAAGACCACACGCCAGAAGAGGAACGCGCCGACCTGCGAGAGGCCATTCGGATTCACACCGAAGTCACCGGCGAGCGCCCGCGCGGATGGTACACGGGGCGTTGCTCGATCAATACCGTTGATTTAGTCGCCGACGAGGGTGGCTTTGCCTATGTCTCAGACAGCTACGCCGACGACCTGCCCTACTGGCGCGAAGGACAACTCGTAATCCCCTATACGCTTGACGCAAACGACATGCGCTTTGCGACACCGCAGGGGTTCAACTCCGGTGATCAGTTCTTCACCTATCTGAAAGACAGCTTCGACGCGCTCTATGCCGAGGGCGAAACCGGTGCAGCCAAGATGATGTCAATCGGGCTCCATTGTCGTCTCATCGGACGCCCCGGCAGAGTCCAAGCGCTGCGGCGGTTTATCGAATACGCGCAATCGCACAGCGATGTCTGGTTCGCAAAGCGCATCGAGATCGCAGATCATTGGCATGCCAATCACCCCCCTCAAGACGACGAGCGCCCTTCAAAGATGGATCGTGAGGTTTTCGTTGCGCGCTTTGGCGGCATCTTCGAACATTCCGCTTGGATCGCCGAGCGGGCTTTTGATGGGGAGTTGGGCGCGGCACATGACACGGCCATCGGCCTCCACAGTGCGTTGGCACGCCGGTTCCGAGCGGCAAGTGACGTGGAGCGTCTTGGCGTTCTCACCGCTCACCCGGATCTCGCTGGAAAGCTGGCGGCGGCTAAACGACTCACAGCGGAATCTACTCATGAGCAAACCTCTGCCGGATTGGACGCCCTGACGGACGAGGAGCGCGCGACCTTCACCGATCTCAACACGCGCTATACCGAGACATTCGGTTTCCCCTTCATCATCGCCGTCAAAGGCTTGAACAAGGACAGCATCTTGCAAGCCTTTCAATCTCGCATCGACAACGACCGCGACACTGAATTTGCGACCGCCTGCAAACAGGTCGAGCGCATCGCCCTCTTGAGACTTAAGGATATCTTGCCATGAGCTACTACGCTCCAAAGGGAGGACATCCGCCGCAAACCGACGTTATGACGGATCGAGCGATTTTCACCGAAAGCTATGCCGTCATCCCCAAAGGCACGATGCGCGATATCGTCACCAGCAATTTTCCCCATTGGCATGGAACAAGAGGTTGGGTCCTCGCGCGCCCAATGACAGGTTTTGCAGAGACCTTCTCGCAGACAATCATGGAGGTCGCACCCGGCGGGGGCAGCGAGACGCCAGAACCCAACACCCAGGCACAGGCGGTATTGTTTGTTGTCGAAGGCACGCTCACCATTGGGATCGCGGGCGAGACACATGACATGAATGAGGGCGGTTACGCCTATCTTCCCCCCGGCCTTCCCTACACCGTCAGCAACACGAGCAGCGCCCCAACCCGCTTTCATTGGATCCGAAAGTCCTACGAAGACGTTGAGGGTATTGATCGCCCGAACGCATTTTTCACCACTGATGACTCGGTCGCGCCGCACCCAATGCCGGGCACCGACGGGCGTTGGGCGACGACAAGGTTCGTCGAGCCGGACGATATGCGCCACGACATGCACGTCAATATCGTCACCTTTGAACCCGGCGGCACCATCCCCTTTGCCGAAACACACGTCATGGAGCACGGTCTCTACGTATTAGAAGGCAAAGCAGTATATCGCCTCAATACAGATTGGGTCGAAGTGGAAGCCGGCGATTTCATGTGGCTGCGCGCCTTTTGCCCGCAGGCTTGCTACGCAGGCGGTCCCGGCAAGTTCCGCTACCTGCTCTACAAAGACGTTAACCGGCACATGGCGCTTACATGAGTCAAGACGTTCTCATCGAGCCGTTGACTGCCACGGCGTTCGCACCCTTTGGTGATGTTATCGAACCATCGGGCGAGCCGAGCGTGATGATCAATCGCGGTAAGTGTGGCCGCTATCATGACATTGCCAATCTCGATTTCACCGATGGGAAAGCGGGGATTAGCGTCTTCGAAGGCGAACCCTACGACTTACCGCTGATACTCGACCTGATGGAACGTCACCCTTTGGGCAGTCAGGCGTTCCTACCGCTTTCAGCAGAACCTTACCTCGTGATTGTTGCCGCCGATAACGATGGCACTCCGGGCGCACCGCGTGCGTTTCTTGCCGAGTCTGCTCAGGGCGTAAACTATCACCGCAACACGTGGCACGGCGTGCTGACTCCGCTCACAAAAAAAGCGCTGTTCGCCGTGGTTGACCGGATCGGCGATGACGACAACCTACAAGAACACACATTTGAGACCCCGTACCGAATTTTAAAAGAAAAGCACTGACACTGAGGGAGAAACGTAAGTGGCACAGCTCGACTCGATAGGAACGCCGGAACAACTCCGCGATCCCAACTATTTTCCACCGATTCACAAGGCGGTGCCGCTCGGCATCCAGCACGTCTTGGCGATGTTTGTTTCCAACGTAACGCCAGCGATTATCGTCGCGGGTGCGGCAGGCTTTGGATTTGGTTCCAACTCGCCTGACTTTCCACAGATGATCTACATGATTCAAATGGCCATGTTCTTTGCAGGCATCGCCACGTTGATCCAAACGGTCGGTGTTGGCCCGGTTGGGGCTAAGCTCCCCGTTGTTCAAGGAACCAGCTTTGCCTTCTTGCCGATTATGATCCCATTGGTGGCTGGTAAGGGCGTCGATGCTATGGCGGCGCTATTTGGTGGCGTCATCATCGGCGGTATCTTCCACATGCTGCTCGGCACCGTGATAGGCCGTATTCGCTTTGCGCTTCCCCCGTTGGTGACAGGATTAGTGGTCCTGATGATCGGCCTTCTCCTCGTCAAGGTCGGCATTCAATACGCGGCGGGCGGTGTTCCAGCGATGGACAAACCCGAATTCGGCAGCGCACTGAACTGGTTCGTCGCGCTGGTCGTCGTTGTCGTAACCTTGGGGCTAAAGTTCTTCACCAAAGGAATGCTCTCCGTTTCCGCAGTCCTTCTCGGTATCGTCGCCGGCTATCTGGTCGCACTGGCCTTTGGCATGGTTAGCTTTGGCAACATCGAGAAAGCCGCCATGTGGCGCGTCCCGAACCCGTTCCACTTTGGCTTTGAATTCAGCGTCGCCGCAGTTCTCGGCTTCTGCCTCATGAGCTTTGTCTCCGCTGTCGAAACGGTCGGCGATGTTTCCGGCATCACCAAAGGCGGCGCAGGCCGTGAAGCCACCGAAGAAGAAATCGTCGGTGCCACCTATGCGGACGGACTCGGTTCAGCGGTTGCTGGCGTCTTTGGTTCTTTGCCGAACACGTCGTTCAGCCAGAACGTCGGCCTTGTAGCGATGACCGGCGTTATGAGCCGTCACGTCGTCACTATTGGTGCCCTCTTCCTCATCCTCTGCGGATTAATGCCAAAGGTTGGCGCGGCGATCTCTACGATCCCGATTGAAGTTCTCGGTGGCGGCGTCATCGTGATGTTTGGAATGGTTGCCTCCGCAGGCGTCTCCATGTTGTCAGAAGTCGACTGGAACCGTCGCAACATGATCATCTTTGCCGTATCTCTTGGTGTGGGCCTCGGCCTTTACCTCGTGCCGACCGGTGTGCAGCACTTGCCTGAAACACTGCGGATTTTGATGACATCGGGGTTACTCCCTGCCGCCTTCCTCGCAATTGTTCTGAACCTTATTTTGCCAGAAGAAATCGAGAATGAATCTGTCGCTGGATTGGCCAACAACAAGACAGACGATCCCGCGTAACACCATAAACCGAGACGGCAGGCAGTAGACTGCCGTCTCGAAATTTGCCAATCCATCGGTCTTGACGGAACCACGTATGACCACCACCCTCATAAAAAATGCCGACGTTGTCGTGACGATGGACTCCCAACGCCGGGAGATCACCAGCGGGAACGTTCTCATCGAGAATGGTGCAATCGTTTCTGTCGATACCGCTGATATTCAGGCGGACGAGGTAATCGACGCGACGGGGTGCGTCGTCACGCCGGGACTGGTCAACACACACCATCACCTGTTCCAGACACTCACACGCGCTGTTCCGGCAGGCCAAGACGCTCTGCTTTTTGGATGGCTCAAAGCGCTCTATCCGATCTGGGCACGGATGACCCCCGATGATATGTTTATTTCCGCTCAATTAGGATTGTCAGAACTTGCACTGTCTGGCTGCACGATGAGTTCCGATCATCTGTACCTATTCCCCAATGGCGTTCAGTTGGAGGACACCATCGAAGCCGCAAAATCTGTTGGCGTTCGGTTCCACGCAACCCGTGGAGCGATGAGCGTCGGTGAGAGTGATGGCGGACTGCCCCCGGATACACTGGTCGAAAACGAGGCTGACATCCTGAAGGATGCAATCCGGGTCGTAGATGCTTTTCATGACCCGTCTCCGAATGCGAAGGTGCGTGTTGGCATTGCGCCATGCTCGCCATTCTCGGTCAGCAAGGAACTGATGCGCGATGCGGCGTTGCTCGCACGCGACAAAGGCGTGATGCTCCATACGCATCTGGCGGAGAACGATGAAGACGTTGCTTTTTCGCTCGCAACCTTTGGGTGCAGACCGGGTCAATACGCCGAAGACTTAGGTTGGGTTGGCGATGACGTCTGGCATGCGCATTGTGTCAAACTTGACGATAAGGAGATTGATTTATTTGCGCGCACCAAAACCGGCGTCGCGCATTGCCCTTGCTCGAATTGCAGATTGGGTTCGGGTATCGCACCGGTCCGCCAAATGCGCGATGCCCAAGTCCCAGTTGGATTGGGCGTAGACGGATCAGCCAGCAACGATTCCGCTCACTTGCTATCAGAAACGCGGATGGCGATGTTATTACAGCGGGTTGAGAACGGTGCGGATGCGATGAGTGCACGCGAAACCCTTGAAATCGCAACGCTGGGGGGCGCACAAGTTCTAGGACGCGGCGGTGAACTCGGGTCAATTGAACCCGGTAAGCGAGCCGATATCGCGATTTGGGATGTTTC
>CAZXMX010000025.1:0-25139 GCA_964641645.1 uncultured Neomegalonema sp. | reverse complement strand
CGCAGCGGATTGCAAATCCGTGTACACCGGTTCGATTCCGGTCGTCGCCTCCATCGATTTCTTTCAGACCTCGCCATTTCACAGCGATCTCTCCCGCTGAGAGTCCAATTTTCCCGCACAACGGTTGCCAGCGACGGCAAAAGGACGCTAGCGTCCGGCAACTAAATTCAGGGAGAATAATAATGACACTGCTATCTGCGACTGGAACGCCGATCTCACGCCGAAAAGTGATGCAATACGGCGGCGCTGCTGCACTTGCACTATCGGCATCTGGTGCAATCGCGGCCCCCAAACGCGGCGGGAAGTTGCGGGTTGGTAAAGCACACGGCGGCACCACGGATACGCTGGACCCCGCAACGTTCGAGAATGGCTTCACGCTATCGCTCACATTTTCGCTACACAATTTCTTGACCGAAGTGGGCCCAGACGGCGTTCTGCGCGGCGAATTGGCCGAAAGCTGGGAAGCATCGGCAGATGCATCGACATGGACTTTCAAGATTCGCGATGCAAAATTCCACGATGGTAAAAAGGTCACGGCAAAAGACGTAATCGCGTCACTCAATCACCACCGCGGCGAAGACTCGAAATCAGCAGCGAAACCGATTGTCGCTCCGATCACAGATCTCAAAGCGATTGGCGATGACGCCGTTGAGATCACATTGGAAAATGGCAACGCCGATTTCCCTTACATTGTCAGCGATTATCACCTCGCGATTGGGCCTGCTGAAGAAGATGGCACCGTCGATTGGACCAAGGGAATTGGCGCGGGCGGATATAAGCTCGACAACTTTGATCCCGGCGTGCGCGCTGATTTCACGCGCAACGATGACTACTGGAAAAAAGACACCTGCTACTTCGATAGTTTGGAGTTGCTGTCGATCGTCGATCCTGTCGCACGCACGAACGCACTCGTCACAGGCGAAGTCGATGTCATCGATCGTGTCCCGCTGAAAACGGTGAAGCTTCTGAAGCGGAAGCCCGGCGTCAAGGTTCTGTCGACGAATGGAACACAGCACTACACGTTCCCAATGGACACGCGCGCGATCCCATTCAAAGACAACGACGTTCGTTTGGCATTGAAATATGCGATCAATCGCGAGGAGCTGGTTGAGAAAATCCTCTTCGGTTATGGCTCGGTTGGTAACGATCACCCGATTGGACGCGGGCAACCATTCTTCGCCAAAGATCTTGAGCAACGCAGCTATGATCCAGATAAATCAAAGTTCCACCTCAAGAAAGCAGGCATCGATAAATTGACGGTTCCGCTCAGCGTTGCGGATGCTGCATTCGCTGGCGCGAGTGACGCAGGTGCCCTGTTCCAAGCAAGTGCGATCAAGGCTGACATCGAGATCGATTTGAACCGTGAGCCAAATGACGGCTACTGGTCGAACGTTTGGATGAAAAAGCCGTTCTGCGCTTGTTACTGGGGCGGGCGTCCAACATCAGATTGGATGTTCTCGACGGCTTACGCTGAGGGTGCTTCTTGGAACGATGCGTTCTGGTCCCACGACCGGTTCAATGTGCTCCTAAAGGATGCGCGTTCGGAATTGGACCAAGACCTACGCCGCGAAATGTATGCTGAAATGCAAGGCATCTGCTCCAACGAGGGCGGCACGATTACCCCGATGTTTGCTCAGTACGTTTTCGCAACGTCGGATAAGGTCGCGCAGGGCGAGTCCATGGGCACGAACTGGGATCTTGATGGCGAGCGCTACATGGAGCGCTGGTGGTTCGCTTGATCTCTTGAAACCACGTAATTGACGACGAAAACCCCGCTTTTACCGGCGGGGTTTTTTTATGATCTGAGGGGTAATTCATGAAGTATGAAAGCGACTTTCCGCACAAGATCGTCGAACATCCTGACTTGGGCATCGTTATGCCAGACGGCACCCGATTGTCTGCGCGGGTTTGGATGCCAGAGGGTGCCGAAGAGCACCCGGTCCCTGTCATTCTCGAACATTTGCCATACCGCAAGCGAGACGGAACCATCGTTCGCGATCAATTCACGCACCCTTGGATGGCGGGCCATGGGTACTGCTGCATTCGCACGGATATGCGAGGCACTGGCGAGTCCGAAGGCTTTCACGATGATGAGTACAGCCCGCAGGAACTGCAAGACGCTTGCGATGTCATCGCATGGGCGGCGGAGCAACCTTGGTGCAACGGCCATGTCGGAATGCAGGGAATTTCATGGGGAGGGTTTAATAGCCTGCAGGTCGCCGCGCTTCGCCCCCCTGCCCTAAAGGCGATCATTTCGATCTGCTCGACCACCGACCGCTATGCCGATGACATCCACTACAAAGGCGGCTGCCTCCTGCTCGAAAATTTCGGATGGTCGACCAACATGCTTTCTTACAATTCTCGACCACCCGACCCAGCGTTAGTCGGGGACGGGTGGGAGAAAATGTGGCTCGATCGGTTAGACAACCAAGAGCTCCCGTGGAGTACGTGGCACCGCCATCAACATCGCGACGCCTATTGGAAACATGGCTCAGTCTGCGAGGACTACTCGGCCATCGAGGCAGCAGTTCTTTCAATCGGCGGCTGGCATGACGGATATCGGAACACGATCTCTCATCTCGTGGAAAATGTGTCTGCGCCGGTCAAAGGTATCGTCGGGCCTTGGAACCACAAGTATCCGCACTATGCGGGGCCAGAACCGGCCATCGGGTTCTTGCAAGAAGCAAAACGCTGGTGGGATCATTGGTTGAAAGGCGAGGATACTGGCGTTGATCGTGACCCCGCGTATCGCGCGTACTTGATGGATTCCGTTGCCCCAAAACGTTGGTTCGATGAGCGGGCGGGACGCTGGATTGCAGAGCATGAATGGCCATCAAAAGCCACCGCGCCGCGAACGCTGCATCTACACGACAGCGGCCTGAGTGAAACGCCATCGCCCAGCACTCGAACTATCTCCTCGCCCAACCATTGCGGTGTTATGGGCGGCGAGTATTTCCCTTTTGCTTTTGGTGACGAACTCCCCGACGAGCAGTCCCACGATGATGAGCTGTCGGTTTGCTATGACGGAGTGAATGCCGAAGAGGCAATTGATATTGTCGGCGCGCCGCTTGTGTCTCTCCAAATTTCGTCAGACAAACCCAACGCGCAAATCGCGGTTCGATTGCTCGACCTACGCCCAGACGGAACCAGCGCTTTGATCACTTATGGTGTCTTGAATCTCACACATCGGGAGTCGCACGAACATCCAGAAGCTTTGGCGCAAGGTGAGGTTTACTCAGCGGAATTGGCTCTCGATCAAATCGCCTATCGCGTTCCAAAGGGCCACCGACTTCGTCTCGCGGTCTCAACCGCCTATTGGCCGTTGATTTGGCCGTCACCAGAGATGGCCAGCGTCACGATTTACGCAGGGTCGATCAAACTGCCAATCAGAAGTTCACCCGAAAAATTCGGCGACGAATGGACCTTCGAAGAACCCGTGGGCGCACCGGCGTGGAAAGCCGAAGTATTGCGCCCATCATCGTACGCTCGAAACACGGAAATTGATCCGAACACAGGCATGGTTACGATCAGCATCGATGAAGACAGTGGCGAGAACTGCGATCTTGAACACGGATTAGTATCAGGTTCTTGGTTCAAAGAGCGCTTCTACATTCATCCGGACGATCCGCTCAGCGCACGGGTCACGTCGGAATGGGAGCAAACCGGGGGGCACCCTGGGCAGATGTGGCGCACCCACGTTCGCGCGGAAATGACGTGCGATGCGACGCACTTTTACACCACAGCACGCGTCGAAGCCTATCGAGAAGGCGCTCTCGTTTTCGAGCGTGATTTTGAAGACAGCGTGACACGGAACCTCGTTTGAGCAACAAAAAACCCGCCCGGATCAACCGGGCGGGTTTATCATTTTACCGACGTAGGTAGAGACTTAGCCAGTGGCGCTATCTGCGTCCTCTTCGGTGATTTTCCACTTCACCAGCATCTCTTTCACGTCCTGCACCGAGACCGGCTTGGTCATGTAGTCGTCCATGCCGACCTCAAGGCAACGCTCTTTGTCGCCCTTCAGTGTGTGCGCGGTGAGCGCGACGATTGGCGTCCGGTCGCGGCCCATTTCCGCTTCGAGTTCGCGGATTTTCTGGGTTGCTTCGTGGCCGTTCATCTCTGGCATCGATATATCCATCAAGATGATACGAGGCGATTGCTCGCGCCACGCTTCAACAGCCTTCGCGCCATCTTCGACAATCGAGAACTCAACATCGACGTCATCGAGGATATACTCGATGTAGTTCTGGTTGGTCTCGTTGTCTTCAGCCACGAGGATGTCGAGCACGTCACCCGAAACAACCACGTCTCTCTTCTCTTCATCATCCGAGAAATCAGAGGCTGAATCGGAGTCATTGAAGACAGAAGCAACGACTGGTGCGGCAGCAGCACTGGCGGCCACCGAGCTAGACGACTCTGACACTTTTGGCGACGGAAGATTCGACGCTGGTTCGACCCATTCCTCATCGAGTTCTGTTTCAAGCGCCGCCATATCGGATTGCGATTTAGCGAGGCACGTCGCGATAGTATCGAGCAGTTGCGACGAACGTGCAGGCTTGATCAGAATACCGCTCAGGCCATTATCGAGCATCCGACGCGCCATCTCGTCTTCGCTGATCGAGGTCAGCATCAGAACGGGAATATCGGAAATCGACGCGTCAGCACGCAGCTCGTTGAAGAAATCCTCGCCGGTCATATTCGGCATTTGGAAATCAACAATCACGAGATCAATGCCAACACCCTTGGCCCGCGCTTTGCGCAGAACCGACAGGCCTTTTTCGGCACCGTCTACAGCAGCGCTCTGGCACTTCCAGTGGCTAACTTGCTCGGTCAGGATATCGCGGTTGACCGGGTTGTCGTCGATGATCAGAACCTTCGAGCCAATGATCTCCACCGGAGCAGGCTTGGCGACTTTGATATCTTCGGCAACCGGCAGGGCCAGCTTGACGATGAAGGTACTGCCTTCTTCGACCACGCTCTCGACCGAGATTTCGCCGCCCATCATTTCGACCAGGCTGGCCGAGATGCTGAGGCCGAGGCCCGTGCCTTCGTATTTGCGCGTATTCGACCCGTCGACCTGACGGAACTTTTCGAAGACGCCGCCGAGTTGGTTCTCTGGGATACCGATGCCGGTATCTTCGACGCGGATTGTCAGACTTGCGACATCCTTTTCGATCTCGCCCGTCACGTCGATCAGCACGTGGCCCGACTCGGTGAACTTAATCGCGTTTCCGATCAGGTTGGTCATGACCTGACGAACCCGTCCGATATCGCCAACATACGTCGATGGCAATTCAGGACGATAGCGCACGAGCAAGTCGATGTCCTTCGCTGCGGCAGAGCTGGCCAACAACGTTGTCACATCTTCGATGCTTTCACGCAGCAAGAACGGCTCGTTGTCGATCTTCGCCTGACCCGCTTCGATTTTCGAGTAATCGAGGATGTCGTTGATGATCTTCATCAGCGCGGTGCCACATTTCGCAATCGTATCGGTGAAGTGACGCTCGCGTGGTCCGAGATCCGAGTTGCCGAGCAGCTCGGTCATGCCGATGATACCGTTCATCGGCGTGCGGATTTCGTGACTCATGTTGGCCAGGAATTCCGACTTTGCTGTTTGTGCAGCTTCTGCTGCGGTCAGCGCGGTCTGGATTTCACTAACATCCGTCAGCGAGATCACCTGACCACCATCGGCAGTTGGCATCATGCGTTGCATATAGTGCTTACCCGACGGAGTCGAAATCTGCTCTTCACGCGCTGCATCGTCTGCCTTCGGTGCGACACCGGAGCGCAGCCAATCTTCGATCTTCAGATCATCAGGGTTAAACGCGCCGGATTTGAACAGGCTTTCGGTGAACTCGTCACGCGACATACCGATTCGGGTTGCCACCTTCATCGACGCCATCGTTTCTTTGAACGACGAGTTGACTTGGACGACTTGGTTGTTGCCGTCAAAGATCAACATACCATCCGACATACTCTCAAGCGCGGTCTCAAAGACCGAGAGCGTAGCCGACAGCTCTTCGGCTTTCGCCTTGTGCGCTTCGGTCATTTTCGTCAGCGCGAAGCCAACCTCGCCCGAAGGCATCATGTCCGAAGGCGCCATCGCAGCGGCAGCGGCGGCACCACCAGCGGCACCAATCGCGCCCGCTGCCGATGCATCCATCAGCGAACCGGTTGCAGGCTTCGACACGTCGAAGGCCGCGTTCAGGTGATCGGCGGTGACACCCGGCAGGTGCTCACCGAAGTTCAAGCCCAAGTGCTCTTGTGCAGCCGAAACCCGCAGGAGGTTCATTTTCTTCAGGACGAGCAAGACGGCAAAACCGGTTGCGAAGGCCCAGACGAAGGCGGCGCCAGAACCAATACTCTGCGCAATAACTTGGTCAACGGCTGTATCCGCGGGCAACAAAGCCATATCGGTCGCCAACAGCGGGAACGCGATACCACCGACGAGACCAGCAATACCGTGAACGCCAACAACACCAACCGGGTCATCAATTTTGAATTTGTAGAGCAGTACGTGGTTCGTCCAGATACCAACAAATCCACCAACGCCACCGAGAATAAGAGCGCCAGTGATGTCCACGAACGGGGCACCAGCCGTAATCGCCACGAGACCAGCCAGCATACCGTTGGTCGATGCCATCGGATCGAAGGTCTTGTCGTTGAGGTAAAAGCCAATGATCTTACCACCGAGACCACCCGCAGCACCGGCGAGAATCGTGTTCAGGGCAACATCAGCAAATTCTTGAGAACCAGGCGTCATCGCACCCGTGTTAAACGAGATCCAGGTGACATAGAGGATCAGACCACCCGACAGGGCGAGAACGTAACTCGATCCTGTGATCGGCATAACGTTGCCGTTCGCGTCGAAACGACCTTGGCGAGCGCCAAGAACGATACAAGCGGCGAGAGCGTAGAACGCGCCGAGGGCGTGAATCGTGATACCACCCGCGTGATCGACAAACCCGAGACCAGCCAAGAGCGGCGTGTTCGATTCGATCATCGTGTTACCCCAGACCATGTGGCCAAAGACAGGGTAGACGAGCGTCGCAATCGCGACCGTACTGATAAGGTAAGCACCAATCCGCATCCGTTCCGCGACCGCGCCGGACACAATCGTCGCAACCACCGAACAGAACGCGAGGTTAAAGATCAGTTGGACAGGCCATTGCTCGCTTTCACGCAGCGCCTCTTCAACGCCACCCCAACCGAAGATACCGGTTGTTGATGCACCAAACATCAGACCGAAGCCGACGAACGTGTAGCAGATCATACAGATGATCAAATCCGACACGTTCTTCTGAGCCACGTTCGTGGAGTTTTTCGATCGAACGGCACCAGCCTCGATCAACAGGAAGCCGGCCTGCATCAGGAAAACCATGAAGGCAGCGATGGTCATCCATAGCGTGGCACCAGAGAGCGCCGTTAAAGGTTCGGTCATTGCGGGAATCCTCTTTCTTACTAAGGACGGTTTTCGCCTACCTTCGTAAAAATGAGGTGAAACGACTCGCAAATCGAAGATAAAAAACGCAACAAACTTCAAGAAGATCGATATTTTATCGGTGTTAATAAGTATTAACTTCGCATTTACTTATTCATCTCAAGATTTTCTCAATTTTTATTATCAAAAAATCCCGTACACAATATCAGCTTATCAATTTACCCCCGCCTCGATTAACCAAAAATACAGACGCACATGACTAAAAAACGAGCAGGAGATTCGCGCCGCTGTATGGCGTGCGTGAAATGAGTGAGAGGCTGACAATCATGGGCGACCAGCACGTTTCCAATTCAAGCGGCCAAGCGCAAGCAAACGCTGAGATTGGCAAGACATTGGCGTCTGCAAAGGACTTTTCATGAAGCCGACTGAAAAGCAAAAACTGCTTAAACGCCTCAATGCCTTCTGCGGAATGCTGGGTGACGACCTGAAAAGTTTAGATGCCGGTCTCGTTGCACGGATTGATGACACGATTCGTCGTCTCGGTACGACGACCAAGGTCGCCATTGCCGGCCTTAGCGACTCGCAACACGGTGGCGTTGCCGAATTTCTGATCGGCGACTCCCTGTTTCGGAATGCCGAAGAAAAAGAAAAATGCCCTTCGATTCAAATTCGCTACGGAAAAGAAGCCAAGACGCACGCGATCTTTGGTGACACCCGCAAGACGTATCCCGGCCTCGCATTGTCCGTCGCACTGGGCGGCAAAGCGCCAGACGCCATTGGCCTCGAAGTTCCAAACCCGATTACTGCCAACATCGGCTTCGTGATTCTTCCCGCCTATGAAGGCGACGACAACAAGGCTGGCTATCTGGTCAACTTGCTCGACGACACCGAATCAATCGTCTGGTGTTCCAACGCGACGGCACCGTGGCAACCGAAAGAGCGCCGGCTCTGGTTCACCGTGCCCGATACGTTGAAAGACCGCAGCATCCTTGCCCTGACGGGCGCTGAGAATGTCGCCGATGACGACGCACGCGCCGCGCTCAACGAAAAGCGTGCCTTTGTCGCAGAGGACTTCCTTCACCACACACCAATCTTCATCGACGCAGCCAAAGACGCGCGATCGGGCGGTAAAGTTACCGATCCGGCTCAGTATGCGTCCAGCGGCGGCGAAGCCTTGCTGAATCAGATTGTGGAGCTGGTCCAAGCCAAAGACGCCGGTCTTCTGGAAGAAGCCCGCGCCCTACGCGTCGAGCTTGACAAGATTCCGCTCGGTGGTTCCGAACCCGCACCCACGGTGCCGCTCGCGCCGATTGCGCCGGTTACGCCTGTCACGCCGACTGTGGCAGAACAGCCCGCCGCCGCGCCAGAAGTGGCAGAGCCACCGCAGGACGACGTATCGCCCGTGGATCAAATCACCGCGTTTGTTCTGGAAAAAGCAACAGAGTGCAAAGCCGCTGTCGCTGAATGCAAGAACAACGATTACGCGCCCGTGTTTGAACCGATGACGGATCTGCTTACAGGCATTCAAAAAGCGGTGAGCGGTGATCTGAAATTAGACCGCGATCAAGCTCTGATGGTTACGCAAGCCACCGAGGCCACCGAACTTGTCGGTCTCCTGAGTTACGAAAACAACGACAAGGCAGCTCAAGAAGCCGCCGACATTACCTTCCAGATCGTGACCGATCTTTGGTCGCGCCTGCCGAACGACGCTGCCGCCGATACGCCCGATATAGCCGAAATAGAGAAATTCTCAGCCGCCCGCTAACCGCCGACTTCTTCGTCCTTCGCGACGCGGCCTTTTCTAGAAAGCTCTACGATGTCTTCTTCCGCCTCTACTCCAGCGATTGCACCCGAAGGTCTCGATGACCTCAATTCGCTTTGGAAATCGTTTGATGATGTAAAATCTGCACTTGGCCGTATCGCCGACATTGGCGGCGATGATGTCAAAAAGCAGGCGGCGCGGATCGACAACAAGATCGACTCGTTCGAACCGACAATTACATTGATCGGCCAGATCAAAGCCGGGAAGACGGCGTTGATCAACTCGATGGTCGGACAAACCGATTTGCTTCCGTCCGACGTGAACCCTTGGACATCGGTTGTCACCAGCCTGCACCTAAACTCACGCCGCCGTCCCGAAGGCACCAAAGCGCTGTTCCGCTTCTTTGACGAAGAAGAATGGGATCGTTTGGTCAGCACGGGCGGTCGTCTTGGCGAGCTTGCAGGCCGTGCTGGTTTCGATACCGAAAAAGACGAGGTCCGCGCACAGGTCGTCGCCATGCGCGAGAAAAGCCGCGCTCGCCTCGGCAAAAAGTTCGAGATGCTGCTCGGCACCTCCCACAACTACGATATGATCAACAAAGATTTGATCGACCGCTATGTATGCTACGGCGGTTGGGAAGACGCAGATGACACGTCGCGGGGTCGCTTCGCTGACATCACGAAGCTCGCGAACCTGTATCTCGACCTCCCCGGTTACCCAACCGGTCTGTGTCTGCGCGATACACCCGGCGTCAACGACACCTTCATGATGCGTGAGCAGATCACCATCAACTCGATCCGCGATTCGCGTCTCTGCATCGTCGTTCTTTCCGCGCACCAAGCTCTGTCGACCATGGACATGGCCCTGCTCCGCCTGATCGCCAACGTCGACGCCCGCGAAGTCGTTCTGTTCGTGAACCGGATTGACGAGCTGGACGATCCTGCGAACGAGATTCCAGAGATCGAAAAGAACTTCCGCAAGACGCTCAAGAAACACGACGTTGCCGAAGACGTTCAGATTGTCTTTGGCAGTGCCTTCTGGGCGCTCAACGCCTTGGCTGATACGCTCGAGAACCTCCCCGATGCCTCCGGCGATGCCATGGAGAAGTGGGCGAAAAGCGATCTTTGCGATCAGTACATGCAAGAATACGAAGGTCTGCGCGGTCTGGCGTGGAACCTCTCCGGTGTTCCGACTCTACACCGCTGCATCTCGCAACGCATTATCGACGGCCCCGGCAAAGCCATGCTGCAAGAAGTCCGCGATGAGATCAGCAACCTGCTGACCTCGATCGAGACCTCGGACCGCGAAGTTGGCCTCCGCCGCGAAAGCGCGACCAACCAAGACATCGACACCAAAGCGCTCAAAGCGAAAATCGCTGAGATCGAAAAGCGGGTCATCAATTCGCTCTCCGACTCGAACGAATTCGCACGCGACGAGCTGGCCGAACGTCTCGCGAAATCGCAAAACATGTTTGCTGAGCGCGCGGTCGAAGCCCTGCTCTCTCACCTCGAGGCGCACGGAACCGACGAGGTCTGGCAATATAACCCTGCTGGCCTGCGCATGATGATGCGGTCTGCTTACACCGCATTCGGCGGCGCCGTTGAGAAATCAACCCAAGACGTCCTCCGTGATGCGTGCCGCAGCCTCGAAGACGTCTATGTCGACTTCTTCGGCGTCGAACCCGGCCAAGTCACGCTGAAGCCACCGGGAACAGCGCGGCTGCTGCCGCCAACGACGGTCGGCCAAACCATTGCACTCGATCTGAACGTATCGTGGTGGAAAAAGTGGTGGCGCAATCTGCGCGGCGCAAACGCGGCGACAACCCGTTACTCGGAACTCGTCATGAAAGAAACCGGCTCCATCGTTTCGGAACTGACCGAAGAGATGGCCCCCGCGCTGTGCAGCGAGAACGCTGAGATTCTCAAAGAGTTTATCAGCGCGCAAGGCGAAGCCCTCATGTCCCTCGCAGAAACCGCGAGTTCGGACCCAGCCGAGCATAAAGAGAATTCGTCTGAAAAGGCAGAAACGCTCGATCAGACTCGCCAACTCATTGACGCGTTAGCGGCCTAAGGATTTCAGAATGACCCATTCGGATGCCATCGACCCTTCGGGCGCACCTGAGCAAGCTCGCCGCACGCGCGTCGTCATTCTCGGCGAATTCAGCGCGGGAAAATCAACGCTCATCAACCTCTTTACGGAGGGGAGCAGTCTCCGGACTCAGGTGACAGCGACGCAAATGCCGCCGGTTTGGATGTCCCATGGTACAGGTGATCCAATCCGCGTCGATCTCGCGGGCAACGAGCACCCAGTCGATCCCAGTGATCCCGACTCCATCTCGGTTTCCGATACGCTCTACGTGCGGACCTTTATGCAAGCGCCTTTGCTTGAGATGTTCGATCTGATTGACACGCCGGGTAACTCCGACCCCAACATCGCGTCGGCGGCTTGGGAACGCGCGGCAGAACTGGCCGATATCGCCATTTGGTGTTCGTCCTCCACGCAAGCGTGGCGTCAAAGCGAACTGTCGGCATGGAAAGAGGTTCCTGAGTCTGTCCGAGCACGCAGCATTCTGTTGCTCACGCGGGCCGATAAACTGACATCGGATGAAGACCGAGAAAAGGTTCTCAACCGCGTGAAGCGCGAAGCAGGCGATCTGTTTACGCATATCCACATGGCTTCCCTTCTCAGCCTCGACAACACGCGAGACATGCTGAAGGACTTGGTTGCACTGGCCGACTCCGTCAATCCCATCGATCAAGTGGCAGTGGGCACGTCATCGCACAATGTTTCTGATCTGCTCGATAGCCCCAGTGTCTCTGACTCTCCGATTGCCGAAGCGCCAACCGTCGAGCAAGACACAGTCGAAGCCAGTAGCAAAGAGATGACCGACGATATGCTCATCGACTCGCTCGACCTTTCGGATGAAGCGAATCTTGATGCATTGGCCCTCGGTGGCGACGAAGACGCCGATATGGACGAGGTTCTCGCGGCTCTCACCGGTGCCGCACCGATTGCCGCTGCAGCAACCGCAGTGGCCGCAACGACGGCTGTCACCAAAGCTGAGCCGGTTGAAGCGGAGGAAGCACCGGCACCCGAAGCCGACGAACCGACGCCAGAAGAAGTTTTCGGCAACAGCGCAAATCTTCAGAATGACACGCCGGAGTTCGAGCCAACCCCTGCGGCAGAAGGTTACGCAAGTGAACTGTGGCGCACGATGTCGACCACCATTCCTTACGATGATGCCGATGCCTATGAAGCGGCCTTCGACATGTTCCTCGAAAAAATGGACACAGAAGTTGCCATGCTTCGCGGACAGCTGAATATGAAAGCGGCGGGTTAAGTCACATGGCTTCAGAGCTACGAAAGAAAACGCAGACGGCGATTGATGCGCTTCGCGACGCGAATGACGCTTGTTCGTTGGCAATGCTGATCGATGGCGACACGGGCTTGGTTCTGTGCAAAAGCAGCGATTCAGTCGTTCCACAGAATGAACTCGATGAGCTTGCGAGTGGTGCGCAAGACCAACGCAATAATTCGCTCGCTGCAGCGATGATTGAAGAATCGACGAATGCGAGCCTTCTGTCTTGGGTTCAAATCGAGAAAGACTCAATCACCGCCGTCATCAGCCCCGCTCAGGGCAATGACGACAGACTGATCTGCCTCTTCAACGCGATGCCAGACCGTTCGACCCTTCTTGGTTCTGCGCGCACGATCTTCGATCTAACGACCGATGTGGAGGCAGCGTAATCATGAGTGAGCTATCAACGACGTTCGAAACGATCATCGAGACGATCCAAGGAAAAGTACCGCCACTCGGGGTGGCAGAAATATCTGCGGACAGCGCGTTTGAGGAACTGCAAGATGTAATCTCACGCACTGTTCTTCCTCGACGCATTACGTTCAAGGGTACCGATGGCGCTCGCGTGTCCATCATCGCCAAGAACCGCCGTGTCGTAAACCTGTCCGAAGTTCACCCTCAATCGCATTGGTCCGGCAAAGCCGCACCAGAGCAAACGGATTGCGAAGCAGACTTCGACGAATTTGGCAGCCATTTCGCGTCTGCATTGGTCAAGACTGTCGCGGGCCAACCTATTCGCGTAGAACAAGCGCTGCTCTCCGACGCACTCGGCTCGACAAAGGCGGGATATCCTGCCGGAATGTTGGTCGAGCATGTTGAACAGTCGCAGAAGAGAGCGCCCGCTGGAAATCAGATTGCATCATTCTTCGAGGCGAACGATGGCCTTACCCGCGCGCGGTTCGGCAGTGAGATTGAAATCACCGTCCCGGCTGGCTCGCCCATCTCGCATGACTGGATGCAGGCCCGCATTGACGAAGCACTCAGAGACTTGACCGAGACAGAAACCGATCTTCGTTTTCTTGTATTGGAAGGGGCCGCACCCATGGTCATGGCGTTGGCGTGGCTCGATGGCGAGGGCGCGATCATCGTCTCCGATGATCCTGACTCATTCGACAGCATAGAACAGAAACTCGGCGCACTTCGCACACACCTTTAAGGGTGACATCAACGAAGCGACCTTCAAGGAACTGACGAGAGAAACATGCAAATCGGCCTCGCACACCAACAACGACTTACCGAGATCCGTCAGGTTCTGACGGTTCTGCAGGAGGTGTCGACTGGCGAGTTTGCAGCTGCTTTCGCGACGCAGTTGCAACGCCTCGACTCTTGGACCGCACGGATCGCGGCCATCGGCCAAGTGAAGGCCGGTAAGTCTTCGACACTGAACACATTGGTCGGTGAACTCGGATTTCTACCCGCCGACGTCAACCCTTGGACCTCTGTTGTCACCAACATGCGGCTCAATATCCCCGGTGATCCAAAAACGGGTGCGCGCTTTGAATTCTTCGACGAAGAATCATGGGACCGCATTATCAACGGCGACCCCGATGTTCGCGAAGCCGCGAAAAAATTCCTACCCGGCTTTGACCCCGAAATCTTACGTGCTCAAACCGAAGAGATGCGCCAACACGCTGCGCGCCGTCTCGGCCCTGCTTATGTAAAGCTGCTCGGCAAGCAACACGATTACGACCTGCTATCGGGCGAACTGCTCGAAAGCTACGTTTGCGCCGGTGCCGGTTCGAACCAAATCAAAGAAGATGACACGATTGGACGCTATTCGTCGATCACCAAGGTCGCGAACTTGTTCATGCAGTCCGATAAGTACGCGGGTCCAACGATCATCACCGATACGCCCGGTGTGAACGACCCCTTCCTTGTACGCGACGAATTTACCTGCCAGAGCCTCGATCTATCAGACATCTTTTTGGTCATGCTTTCGGCCCACCAAGCATTGACCGAAGTTGATGTTGCTCTCATTCGCATGCTCGCCATGCAGGGCGACAAAGACGTCATCATCTACATCAACCGCGTAGACGAACTGGAAGACTCAGCCGAGCGGATCAAGCGCATCGTCAAAGACGTGAACGCTCGGATTACCAAAGCCATCCCTGACGCACATTTCTCGATCATTTTCGGCAGCGCCCACTGGGCCGAGGCCGCGATGGACGACAACCTCGCGGATGCTGAACTACGCAAGCTCATTCGGTCGTCAAAGGTCGATGAGTTCAACGCGACAAACCGATCAGCAACGCCGCAAACCCTGCGCGAAAAGCTGTTGGTCGCGTCCGGCCTGCCAGAAATCGAAAAGACGCTCTCAAACGCCATCGACAACGGCGCGGGTTCGCGCTTGCTGGATAGCGTCGCGATGGAAGCCAACGCACAAATCGCGGCGATGAAATCGCTCTCGCAGCGTCAACGCTTCGAGCTGCAAGACCAGATCGAAATCTATGGCTCCGGCAAAATCGCCGAGTTCCGTGAAAATCTCGAAGACGAGATGACTCTGCTCGCTGAGACCTACACCGCCCTCGCGGAACTGATCGAACACGCTGACCAAGAAATTGATGAGACTGTGAACACAAGCTGGGTCGCAATCCAACAGCAAATGGACGGCGAAACGGCTAAGTTCATCACCACCCAACGCGAAGCGATCAACGGTCTGCTTCAAGGAAATGTCGAACTCGAGGAAGGCGAAGTTGACCTTCTACCCCTTCGCGTTGCCTTGGAAGACCGCCTGCGCAGCAGCTATTCGCAAACCCGTGGGAACCTCGACAAGGTTTTGGAGCGCAGTCTGGCAAAAGCCATCGAAATTGCAGGACGCGCGACGAAGGGCCTCGGCGAACAAATCTCGATGACAGGATTGCCGGGGGAAAGCGTCGCTGTGACGTTCGCCACCTCGCGCAAAACCCTTTCGTTCAACCTCGTGTCTCGGCGTGGTTTGAAGTTCTGGAAAAAGACCATTGATCTGGACAAGACAGTCGACGCCTTCCGCCGTGTCGCATCGGCAGAGGTACGCCCCGCGACGAACAAGATGGTCGACGCCTATACCAGCACAATGACCGAACGTGCGATGGTCGGCAAAAGCCGCCTGAACCTCGTCGCTCAGATTGTCGAACAGTCCTTGAACGACCGGATCATCCGCCTGCGCGAAGATCACAAGCTGCTCAAAGGCGATATCGACGAGGCGGCGAAGTCAAAGATTTTGAACCGCCTGCACAACGACATCGAAATCATCGACAATCGCCTTCAAGTGATTGGTTCGAAGGAGAGCGTCCTCTCCATCGAGCAAAACGAACAAGCTGCGTAACCGGGTAGATTGATGCAACAAGACTTTTCACTCCAAGACCTGGTGGACGAGGTTGATAAACCCCGCGTTCGAAAGTCTGGCATATGGCGCATCGTCGTAGCCGGAGAGTTCGAGAGCGGCAAATCCAGTGTCGTCAACGCGATGTTGCGCGAGCCGATCTTGCCATGCAATCCGGGCCTGGCTTCGCGGCCAACCATTCGCATCACGCACTCGGCCACGAAATCGATCGACGCCGAAGACCGCATGGGCAGCAGCTACACGCCGCGCGCCTTGACGGAACTTTTGGATCATGAGTCGCTCGCGATCTGTAACCTGCGCACGCCGCTCGGGATGATGGCTGGCGTTGAGATCATCGAGATTCCCTTCCATCATGATGGCGGAATTTCCAACAACGATCTGGAAGTCATCGCCGAAGCGGATCTCGTCATCTGGGTGACGATTGCCTCTCAGGCATGGCGTCTTTCCGAACAAGCCCTGATCGAGGGGCTGCCGTATGACATTCGAGATAAATCAATCTTGGCGATCTCTCGTGCTGATAAACTCAAGACCTCAGAAGACTTAGATAAAATCGAAACGCGCCTTCAGAAAGACGCGAGTCGGTTCTTTTCCGAGATCGTCTTCATGCAAGCATCCCGCGACAAACTGGAACGCGCGGTTTCAGATACGCGAGCATGGGAAGAAACCGGCGGTGCCGCACTGGCCAGCATCGCCAATGAACTTGTCGTTACGCCTATGAATGCCGCAAAGAAAGCGGTGGAGTGAGAAAATGATTTTTGGATCAAAAAAGAACCAAACGCTGACGGAAGAAATCAGCAAAGCCACGCGCTCGACGATGGCGATGGTTGAAAATCAGCATGGTGTTCCGTCTGGCTTTTGGCAGGACTCTTATGTTCTCGGGTTTCTCATGGGCCAGATCAATGCGTTCATGTCCGCTTTCGGCGGCGAAAATCTCAGCATTGCCGACAAGGGTCGCGTCGTTGTCGATTGTCTTGGTGAGCTTTCCGGAATGAAGGGAAAAGGCATCAGCGAGCAGTCGATGGTCTATGCGTCCAGCGAAGATCCCGACTTCATGCGCGCCAACCAGAACGGCATGTTCATCGCGATGGTTCAATCCGAAAAACTTCCCGACGCAGCCAACAACCCCGTCATCGCGGCGACGCGCACACAGTTGGATGCGGCAGGCGAAGGCACGTCGATGGCCGACGTCGCAACCTTTTTGGCAAAACAACACTGGGTCGGTGAAGTAAGATCCCGGCTGTCGGTCGGCTAAGCTAGCTCTCCGGCGCCCAATCTCGCATCGAAAGTGTCCGCCCGCCCAGCTTTTGAAAAGCCCGCTGGCGGCAGGTGAAAACGAGAATTTGCAGATCATCAGCATGGCGATGCAACGCATCGAACATGCGTTCAATCCGCTCATCATCCGAATAGATCAAGGCGTCGTCGAGGATCACCGGAACGGTCCGCCCATCTCGCGCCAACAGTCTTGCGAAGGCAAGGCGAGTCAGCACCGTTATTTGCTCACGCATTCCGCCGCTCAAGACATCGAAACGTTCAACGGAACCACCCCGTTTGACGGTGATCGGCAGCATCGTTTTCTCGTCGAACGTCACCGTTGCATCGCCGAAAACGATCCCCAATAGCGGCTTGAGTTCTTTGACGACCGGTTCAAAGAAATGCTCCTTTGCATCGGCTTTGGCCTCGGTCAACACGTCGCGCAAACGCTGGAGCGTCGCGACTTCGGTTTCAAGCTCACTCACTCTCTGCTTCGCCCGATCCCGACGTCCAATTTTTACCGCAAGGTCTTCTTCAATCCCCTCTTCGGCCCGCGCACCAATACTGCCATTCAATTGGCTAATGGTCTCGGTCAGAGTTTGCGCTTCTTGACGCGCACCTTCGACCACACTCGCGGCCCGTTTCTGAACCGCCTTCAGGGTTGCTATATCCGGTACCGTTCTTCGCAAGTCTTCCGCTGCGCGATGCGCCTCGTCAAAGCGAGCCGTCGTCTTGGACAGCGTGTCGGAGAGAGATCGTTTTACAGCCTCAGCTTCAAGGTCTTTTCCAAACTCGGCATCAGCACGGGCCAGACTGTCTCGTGATCGACGAAGGTTTGCTTCGACTCCAGCCAATTGCCGATCATGCTCACCGAACGCTGCCGTTGCCGATTTCAAAACGTCCTCAGCAGCATCGCGGGCCTTGCGCGCCTCATCGCGCCGCGCCGTGCACATCGGCACGTCCATCACGGTCTTCGGTGCGTCGCCGATCTTGGCGCTCAGACTTTCAATCTCCGTCCGCAATGCGTCCAACCCATCCGGTGCGAGCGCATCACGGCGCGCTTCGTTCCGCTCGGCCTCTCGAACATGCTCGGCAACCTCGACCTGTTGAGCATGCGCTACCGCGAGGGACGCAACACCAAGCTCGGCCAAAACACCTGCTCGGCGCTCCGTCATGTCGCCCAACTCTTGATCGAGGTCTCTCGTTCGATCGCCCGTTCCCGGTGAAACCGTAAGCGTTCCGATCCCTTCGATTTCAAATCGCGTTGCTCTTTCGACGGAGACATCCGTGCCATCCGTCAAGGTGGAACCATTGGCGCGAATTTGCCCACTGGCGGGGTTCAGATAGTCCGCGCGAACCGACAGAGACGAAACCCGAATTTCCGCCGTCAGAGTCGCGATGCGGTCTTCGATCTTTTCCAGAGACTGAACCCTTGCCGCAGGCAAATCGAGCGCACGGGCTTTGGCTCTGGCCGTCTCAGCGGCGCGATGAGCACCATCCGCATCAGCGAACGTCTTCTGCCTCGCTTCAAGGCGGCGCGCCGCCTCCAGCGCGTCAACAGCCGCAATAGCCGCAATCAGATCAGCTTCCGATTGGTGCAGCGTGGTACGACATTCCTTCACCGCAATGGTCGCTTCTTCTTCCGCTCGCTTCGCCTTCGTATGCAAAGCGACAATCTCATCGCGCTCGACTTCCTCATCCGCAACCCGCTTTTTTAAATCGACAACGGCAGTCTGCGCGGCCTCAAACCTTTGCAAGGCTTCCTCGGCGGTTTTACTTTCTTGCCTTGCGAGGTTCTCAGAGAGCACGGCTTTTTCCAATTCGCCTGCCTGTGCTTCGCCCTGCTTCAATGCGGCATTGGCTTCATCCAACGCCTTGGCATTCCGCGTCAGGTCATCGGCGTCTTGCAACTCAGCGAGACGCTTTCGAGCGCGCGCGCGGCGATCTAGGTCATCCCGCAAACTCGCGACCCGCCCAGACAAATCGTTGACTTCCGCATCGAGGCTTTCAAGTTCCTGAATTGCCGCATCATACGCGCCGCCCCTTTTGGGCTTGCCGGTCCCCGTGACATAGGCATCGAGTTCATCGCTGCACTTGGCCAACACCTGAGTGGTGCGACGCCCGCCCGTCAGAGTTTCAATCTCTCCGGCGACCGAAGTCAGCACATCTTCGCGCGCAGACTTTTCGGCATCAGCACTCTTCCCTGCGCCCTGCCCCATCTCGACAAGGCCTTGCTGCACCCACAGCAATCCAGCCGGGCCAGTCGCCCCTCCCCTAATCCGATTGTTGATCCATTGGTCCGCCTCGTCGGCTTGGGCGACGATCCGTCCGCTGGCACTGTCAAAGACTTGAGATTGAACCGAGCCTAACCACCGCTTCCGAATTCGATACGCGCCATCCGACGTGTCGACTTCCGCTTCAACGGTGATCGAACCTTTGCTGTACGGTTGTAGCGACAGGATCGGTTTGGGTTTTCCTTTATGGCCCTGAAAAAACAGGGCATGAATCGCATCAAAGACGGTCGACTTGCCGTACTCGTTCGCCGCGGCAAGAACATTGACACCGTCGTCGATGCCTTCAATCGCGATGCCCTCATCGGCGAAGCGACGAACGTTATGCAGGCGGATGGCGCGCAGCTTCATGTCAGCTCTACCGCATAGCCATAAAGACGATTAAGCGCATTGCGGGCGATGGCTCGATCCTCGGCGGACCGATCCGGGTCATTGGCTTGACCATAGAGGTTTTCAGCGGCAGAGCGCAGCACCCCAGCCTGATCGATGCGGTCAAGGTCATCGACTTCGTACTCGACCACGAGATCGCGCTCGCGCCAGATCAACCGCGCGAAGTCCGGCTCAACGGATTTCAACGCCACGAGCAGTGCGTCCCGATCCATCGGGTTGATGCGACCCGAAAGTTCGACCTGCATCAGCACATCTCGGCGATCCGTTTCCGCTGGCAGCGCGGCGTTCAATTGCGCCACCGGGTCCGAACCGGGCGTGACACGCAACGCATTTTGCGACCAGAGGAATTGGCCCGTTGCCGCAACCTCAACCTGCGGCATCTGCCCAGCACCGCTGATCGTCACGACCAGCGCGCTCGCAGCCCCATCATGCTTGAATTGATCCGCCTCAGGCGTTCCCGAATACCAAGTGCGGGGTTCGACTTGCATTTTCCCGTGCCAATCGCCCAGCGCAAGATAATCGAGCCGGGCGCGCACCGCGCGATCTGGCGCCAGCGTCTCGGCAGAGCCATCCTCGGAGAACGACTGGACACCGCCATGCGCCAGACCAATGCGGATATTCCCCTCGGCTGTCTCCGCTCTATCCATCCATTCACTCAGATCGCGCCCCGCTCGTCTGGCAGGACACGGCGCTGGCAGCAGAGTGACTCCCGTGGTCAGTTCGATCGGTTCGGGCGTTAGTGCCAAGGTCACACTTTCCGGAGCCTCGTCGGCGAGGGTACGCCACAGCTCATCGGCTGCGAGCGAGTCATGATTACCCGGCAGGATGATCCATTGGATGCCATGATCGCGGCCCATCGCACGAATGGCTTGCCGCCGTGTCGCCGGAGAAGGTGTCTCTGCATCAAACGTATCCCCCGCCAGCAAGATGTGCGTCGCGCCTTCTCGTTCAGCGAGATCGAGCAAAGCCTCTATCTTCTGGAACCGCGCCTCCACCAAACGCCCGCGCACCTCATCCGGCATCTGGCCATAGGGCTTGCCGAGATGCAGGTCAGAGCTGTGGATAAAGCGAAACATGAGGGACGAGTGGCTCTTTCAAGGGCGCGAAGGCCAATCCTACACCACGCGCTTCAACAGACAAGCCGTGCAATCAGGCATGCAATTGTTCCGCAGAGATTGACAAGCACACACCTCCACACGTTATCGTTGTTCCGTCGCCCCCATGACCGCCACCAGAGGAAGCGTAATGTCGAGAGTATTGTACGAACGCGACGGTCGGATTGGGCGGATCACACTCAATCGGCCCGAGGTCCTCAACGCCATCGACGATGACCTGCCGGCTGAGTTAGAGGCCGCTGTCGCACAAGCCGATGCGGACCGCGACGTCCATGTGATGGTGTTATCCGGCGCGGGCAAAGCCTTCTGCGCGGGTTATGACCTCGCAGAATACACCTCGGGCGCGGCAACCAACTCGGCCATCCAAGACATGCCGTGGGACCCGATGAAGGATTATTCCTTCATGTGGAAAAACACCCAAGCCTTCATGTCTCTTTGGCGGGCGATGAAACCGGTCATCTGCAAAGTCCACGGCTTTGCGCTCGCTGGCGGCTCTGACATCGCCCTCTGTGCAGACCTGACCTTCATGAGCGAAACGGCAGAGATCGGCTACATGCCCGCCCGCGTTTGGGGATGCCCGACAACGGCAATGTGGGTTTACCGGCTCGGCGCAGAGAAGGCGAAACGAATGCTCTTTACCGGCGACCGCATCACCGGGCTTGAAGCCGAAGACATGGGTTTGATCCTGAAAGCAGTTCCTGACGACCAACTGGATGCAGAAGTCGAGGCGATGGCTTCGCGCATGGCGTCCGTGCCGATCAATCAACTCGCGATGCAAAAAATGGTCATCAACCAAGCGATTGAATCAACGGGCGTGATGCAGACCCAACGCTTGGCAACGGTCTTCGATGGCATCACTCGCCACTCACCCGAAGGGGTCAACTTCAAAGCGCGTGCCGACGATGTCGGATGGAAACAAGCCGTGAAAGAACGCGATGAGGGCACTTGGGATTGGACACGCAACAAGCCGATTTGATGCCTCCCCCTTTGCGAAAAGATGGGGTATGCCTCACGAAACGATAAATCGCGGGGAATTCCAATGTCCAATATCGATGCCGTCCTCAACCGACTGGATGCCGACCAAGATGCTGCGCTTGAGCGGCTGTTGACGTTGCTTCGCATTCCCTCGATTTCAACGGACCCGGCCTACAAAGGCGACTGCCGGAAAGCCGCCGAGCATATGGCCGCTGACCTTCAAGGTCTCGGATTCAATGCGACCCTGCGCGACACGCCGGGGCACCCGATGGTCGTGGGCCACAATGACAGCGCCGGACCCGACGCACCGCACTTTCTGTTCTACGGACATTACGATGTGCAACCCGTCGATCCGCTCGACCTCTGGGATACAGACCCGTTCGACCCACAAATTGTCACGCGCGATGACGGATCAAAGATGATCGTCGCGCGGGGTGCCCAAGACGACAAAGGCCAGTTGATGACCTTTGTCGAAGCCTGCCGTGCGTGGAATGCCGAAACCGGTAAGCTCCCCTGCCGCATCACAGTCTTTCTGGAAGGCGAGGAAGAAAGCGGCTCGCCCAGCCTGCCGGGATACCTCTCCGAACACGGCGATGAACTCAAGGCCGATGCCGCTCTGGTTTGCGACACGGAGATGTGGAGCCCCACCCGCCCGGCGATCTGCATCGGTTTGCGTGGCCTCGTTGGCGAGCAAGTTACCATCAAGGCCGCCGATATGGATCTGCACTCCGGCACCTTCGGCGGCCCAGCGGCCAACCCGATCCGCGTTCTCGCAAAAATTCTCGCGGGACTGCACGACGATACCGGACGCATCACAATCCCTGATTTCTATGATGGCGTGATCGAGACTCCCGATGAAGTCAAAGCCCAATGGGAAACCCTCGGGTTCTCGACCGAAGAATTTCTTGGCGGCGTCGGCCTCTCCGAACCTGCCGGAGAACAAGGCCGTTCTCCGCTCGAAATGATCTGGGCGCGCCCGACCTGCGAGTTCAACGGGATCACCGGCGGTTACACGGGCGAAGGCTTCAAAACCGTCCTGCCCGCAGAAGCCTCGGCGAAGATCAGTTGCCGATTGGTGGGCGATCAAGACCCCGAAGCGATCCGCACCAACCTGCGTGCGTACATCGAAAGCTGCCTACCGCCGGATTGCACCGCCGAATACCACCCTCACGGCGGCAGCGGCGGCATCTCGCTTTCAGCTGACAATCCCGTGATCCAAAAAGCCAAATCGGCCCTGACCGATGAATGGAACGAAGAGGCGGCGGTCATCGGCATGGGCGGCTCGATCCCCGTGGTGGGTCAGTTCAAAGACCTGCTGGGCATGGATTGCCTGCTGGTAGGCTACGGATTGAAGGACGATCGCATCCATTCGCCGAACGAAAAGTACGACCTCAAGAGCTTTCAGCGCGGTGCCCGCAGTTGGGCGCGAATCCTCGCTGCCTTATCAGTTTGAATCGCTGATCTGCCGTCATACATCACCATTAGCAATCGTTGGGTGTAGGTCGTACATTCACAACGAATCAATACTCACCTTGGGAGAGGACGAACGCATGACTTTCGGGAAGACACTAGGCGCACTCGCGCTTTCAGCTGCAATGACGATGGCCGCCACGCTCGGCGCAAAGGCGGCAGATCCTGAATTCACCTTCACGATCCACCACTTCCTCAGCCCCAAAGCGCTGACTCACACCACGATGATCGAGCCATGGGCAAAGAAGATCGAAGAGGCATCCGAAGGCCGCATCAAGTTTGAAATCTTCCCGGCAATGTCGATGGGCGGAAAACCACCAGAGCTTTACCGTCAAGCCCGCGATGGTTCGGCAGATATCGTCTGGACGGTCCTTGGCTACACCCCCGGCGTCTTCCCCCGGACCGAGGTTTTCGAACTGCCATCAGTCCATGTCGGCTCGGCTGTGCAGACGAACCAAGCGATTCAGCTTTCATGGGACCTTATCAAAGAAGACTTTGAGGATATTCATCCCCTCTTGGTCCATGTTCACGCTGGAAATGCAATCCACCTGACCCAACCACTGAACCTTTACGAAGGCGGCACGATGGAAGGGCTGAAGCTACGCACGCCATCCCGCACGGGCGCGTGGCTGATTGAAGCGATGGGTGCCGAGCCGGTCGGTATGCCTGTCCCGGCGCTGCCACAAGCACTGGCAAAAGGCACGGTGGATGGTGCGCTCATCCCATTCGAGATCGTTGCCCCTCTCAAGGTGCACGAGTTGACGACGATGTCGGTTGAAGGTCGAAACAAAGAACGCTTTGGAACCTCGGTCTTCCTCTACGCCATGAACAAAGACAGCTATAATTCGCTGCCAGACGACTTGAAAAAGATCGTGGATGACGCATCCGGTCCTGAATTCGCCATCGCCATGGGCGAAGCGTGGGATGCCGCTGAATTCCCCGGAAAAACATTGCAGTACCAATCAGGCAGCGAAATCGTTCGCTTGAACGACGAAGAAACCGCAAATATCGCTGAGATGGGTCAAGCAATCGTCGAACGTTGGGTCGAAGAAGTCGATGCCAAAGGGATCGAAGGCAAGCGCATCTCGGACTGGGCGCGCTCTGCCGTTAAGAAGTACGCGCCGAAGTAAATTCACACAGAATTTAATTTCGAGGAACCCGAGCCTTTCGCGAGGCTCGGGTTTTTTAATTTCTCACGTCACTGAAACTCGCACGCGTCAGATATGACTCCGAAATGCGAAGATAAACGCAGGCACGAGCGCCAAGTCATCACCCGCTCAAAGGGTCGCATCGTCTTAATCCCTACTTTACGCCAGCCCCTTCCAAACGAGTCACGGCGGCAACCGCGCGTTCATCACCCAGCGCGGCGGCGCGGCGATACCAACTCAGCGCTTCACTGAGGTTCTTCTGAACGCCCGCGCCCTCTTCCAAAGACGCCGCGAGATTAATTTGCGCATTGCGCACACCGCGTTCCGCTGCAATTCGGTACAGCCGCACGGCCTCGGCTTGGTCTTTCGTAACACCGGTTCCGACATCATAGGCATAACCAAGGCTGTCATACGCAGGGGCGTAATCTTGAGCGACGGCCTTACGCAACCAGACAACCGCAGCGGCTTCGTCTTTCGGCGTCCCCGCTCCATTCAGTAGCTTCAGCGCGTAGTTAAACTGGCCTGCGGCATCGCCTTGCTCAGCACCCCGTCGATACCAAAGGACGGCACGCCCCGAATCTGGCGTCGTACCAATCCCAACATCGAAGGCGTATCC
>CAZXMX010000024.1:0-25336 GCA_964641645.1 uncultured Neomegalonema sp. | reverse complement strand
GAGCCACACCTTCGGCGTCCAACATCGAGGTCATCTTTTTCACAAAGGCCCACTTGGCTTTATCGTCGGGCAGCGCGTCAAATTCCGGATCGGAAACCTTGATACAGATCGCCGTCGACGAGCGTGTCTCTGGTGTATCCGCCATAAACTCGGCCCAAGGCGTTTTCGCGATCCATTGCTCAACCGCATCAAGGTTCGCGAGCGAACGCGCCTTCAACGCGGGCAAACCGCCAAGTCCTTCAGCCCAGCTCAACGCAGCCAGACAATCCTCAACCGCCAGCAAAGACGGGGTGTTCAAGGTCGCGCCTTCAAAAACACCTTCGTTGACGCCGTCGCCCTTACGGATGCGATAAATTTTCGGGATCGGCCAAGTCGGTTTGTACTCAGCCATGCGGGCAACAGCACGCGGCGAAAGCGCCATCATCCCATGAGCCGCCTCACCGCCTAGAACTTTCTGCCAAGACCACGTCACGATATCCACTTTGTCCCAAGGAATATCCATCGCAAACGCCGCCGAGGTTGCGTCGGCCAAAACCAGCCCTTCGCGGTCCGCCGGGATCGCATCGCCGGACGGCATTTTCACGCCCGAGGTCGTGCCGTTCCACGTCAAGCAAACATCTTGATTCCAATCGACCGCGTTCAGATCCGGCAGCGCGCCGTAAGGAACCGTCGTAACCTTTGCATCGATTTGCAGTTCTTTGACCGCGTCGGTTGCCCAGTCTTTGCCGAAACTTTCCCAGACCAAAAACTCAGCGGGCCGCGCGCCGAACAGATTCCACAGCGCACACTCAACAGCGCCGGTATCCGATCCCGCGACAATCCCGAGCCGCCAATCATCGGGCATCCCGAGGACAGCTTTCGAGCGGTCGATTGCTTCTTTCAGTTTGGCCTTACCCGGTTTCGAGCGGTGCGAACGGCCAAGCGTCGCGCCAGACAGCGCATCGAGACTCCAACCGTCGAATTTTTTCGTGGGTCCGGGGGAAAAACGCGCGTCATTCGGACGCGCGACAGGCTTCTCGCCTGCAGTCGCAGTGGTCATGGTCTTCTCTCCAACCTCTAGTCGGTTCGGCGTGTTGTGACACCGGGCACAGGGCGGGATTAGACCACAGAAGACGTAAATGGAAGTAAAAGTGTCGCGAAATCTCGATGAACACCGCACTTGCGGTTCAAGTCGTTGATTTCATATCGTAACGCACACCAAGAAGACGCCTTGCAAAACGGCAATAGCGCTTGGTCAACGTACATAAAACGAACCCGTTAGCCGGTATCGGGCGCTTGCTTGGCCCGAACCGCGAGCTTGTGGCACTCTCGCAAGACCTCGTCGATCTCATCGCGGCCTCGCGCTCGCCATCCGGGCGGCAACCCCGGTCGCAAGGGCGATTTATAGGTCGACTGAACTTCCGTTCGCGCCTTGAGCCGCAACATCCGTTTGGCTTGCCTCGGCAAGTCATCGAGCGCGCCTTTGAGCGCCAACAAACGATTACACAGTTTCTCGGCGTCCATCGGACCATCGTCCGACGGTTCGGATCGCTGAGCGGTTGGCTCGGGACGATCATCCTCGTCATACCCAATCCACGTAATCCTCGGCATATGCTTGGCGCGAGGCTGGGATTTTGTCCCAATCCACCAAAACCACTTGCGCGGATCGATCAATCGAAACGCCGGAACCATCGCGCGCTTTTCACCGCCGCCAGACTCAATCTCCTGGTTTGGCCCAGCCCGTTTGACCCATTTCGGCGGCACATACCCTTTGCTTTCCATCTCAACCGCCAAAGCAAAGATCATCCGCCGCAAAGCCGATTCCGCAGGCCGCAACGTATGCAAAACCTTCAAGCGCATCACCCGCGTTACCGTCACCGGTCGCACCTCATCCCTCAACCCAATCGAGTCAAACACCGCCGCAATCAAGCGCAACAGCATGTCTCGGTTCCAGTTGATGTAAGGGGTAAAGTCCATTCGGTCTTTCGGTGTGACGGTGAAAACTGCGCTGAGAACATATCATAAACAAAATGATTTTGCAATCTCGAATTTTCGACGCCTCAAACGCCGACAAACAAGCCACAAACCCCACCGAAGTACGCAACCTAAGCCCGCATTAACTTGAACGCTGGCATTAGCGCGGGCGTCACCTTTGCCTGGTAATCAAAGTGAGGGCTGGACGTGAAAGTCTAGCCCTCTTTCTTTGGCTTTTTCTTTTTCTTCGCCGGCTTTGCGGGCGCACGGCGCATCACGTCATCGGCGCCGCCGCCACCTTTTGCCTTGAAAGGCTTTTTCTTTTTCGCAGGCTTTGATCCCGCGCCTTCGGATTTCTTGAAGTCTGGTTTCGCCCCCGCTCCCCCGTCGTTCTTTGCCGCAGGTTTCTTCTTCCCCTTCGGCTTTCCGGCGAAGGCTTTCTCGCCAGCAGCATCGTCCTTTTTGAAACGCTTTTTGTCGCTTCCGCCGCCCTCTTTCTTGAAGGGCTTCTTGTCGCCGCCGTCCTTCTTGGGATAGCCACCGGGCTTTCCGCCCTTCCGGTACGGCTTCTTTCGCACATCCGGCGAAGGCTGTGAGGCGGACATATCGGGTTGTCCTTCCAGCCGCGTCACCGTCACGGTTTTTTCCAGCATCCCGTTTTCGAGCGAGCCCATGAATCCGTCAATGGCGCCTTTTTGAATCTCGACGAACGTCTCTGTGTACTGTGCGCGGATCGCACCAATCTCTTTGCTGGTCAGGGTCGTTGTCTTGCAGAGCATCGGGATCAGCCAACGCGGCTCCGCCTGATGTTTTCGTCCGACGGAAACGGAAATCCAAACCCCATCAACGAAGTCTGTTCGATCACGCGGAGGCTTCTTCGGTTCGAACGCTTCGCGCAGTTCTTCAGGAGCCGACCGCCCTGCCCGATATTGCCGCACCAGTGCTGCGGCGATTTTCTCGCCACCAAACTTCGCGAGCAACTCAGCCGCAAACGCGCGTTCGTCTTCTTCAATCTCTGCCGCCAAATAGGGGGCCGCCAGCAAACGCTCGTCGTCGCGGCGCAGCACATCCTCTGCCGAAGGCGGCAAGGCCCATTCCGCTTCGATCTTAGCGTTCTGGAGCAGACGCTCTGCCTTACGCCGCATGTTCCCCGGCACGATCAGCGCCGAGACTCCTTTGCGCCCTGCCCGCCCCGTGCGCCCGGAGCGGTGCAGAAGCGTTTCCGATGTTTTCGGCAGCTCGGCATGAATCACGAGCTCGAGGTCTGGCAAGTCGATCCCGCGCGCGGCAACATCGGTGGCAATACAAACTTGCGCACGGCCATCCCGCATCGCCTGCAAAGCATGCGTGCGTTCGTTTTGGCTCAGCTCGCCAGAGAGCGCGACAACCGAAAAGCCACGATTGTTGAACCGCGCCATCATATGGTTGACCGTCGCCCGTGTCGCACAAAACACAAGGGCATTCTTTGGCTCGTAGTAGCGCAGCAAATTGACGATGGCTTTATCACGGTCGGTCGTCGCGACATGCAGAGCACGATACTCAATATCAACGTGCTGAGATTTCTCAGCCGTCGTCTGCACGCGCACCGCATCGCGCTGGAACTTCTTCGCAAGATTGGCAATCCCGCGCGGGACCGTCGCCGAAAACATCAAGCTGCGGCGGTCTTCTGGCGCTTCACCGAGGATAAATTCAAGATCTTCGCGAAAGCCCAGATCAAGCATCTCATCCGCTTCATCAAGGACGGTCGCGCGAACACCCGTCAGGTCCAAAGCACCGCGCTCGATATGATCGCGCAAACGGCCCGGCGTGCCGACCACAATATGCGCACCGCGTTGCAAGGCACGGCGCTCGGCTCGGGCATCCATGCCGCCCACGCAAGACGCAATCTGCGCCCCGGTTTCTTTATACAGCCACTCCAACTCGCCCTTGACCTGCATTGCCAATTCGCGGGTCGGCGCGATGGCGAGTGCCAGCGGCGGCGAGGCAAAGGGCAAGCGATCCTCGCCCTCCAGCAGCGTCGGCGCAATCGCCAAGCCGAAAGCAACGGTCTTACCGGACCCGGTTTGCGCGCTCACCAGCAAATCAGCGTCCGCCAGCTCAGGCTCAAGAACCGCAGTTTGCACGGGCGTCAGCGTATCATACCCACGCGCCGTCAAAGCCTTTTGCAACGCAGGAACCACGCCTTCGAAATCAGTCATAGGGTCACTTTCGGAGAAGGGGCAACACGCCCTGCCCCGCGTCTAGGGGGAAAGCGCGGGGTTGTCGAGCCATGCAGCGCTGAATTTACAACGAATTCCAATGCTCAGACCGATTTTAGCGGCGATTTTGGGCGTATTTTGACCTTCTTCTTCCCGTCAGGTTCGACAAGCCAAGCTGGCTCGCTACCTTAAACTTGCGAAGATGGCCTGCATCAGTATGGTCGCGCGCGAGCGGGAGCACCCTCATCAAAGGAACGCAAACGATGCGCCTCACGAAAACCATCGCAAGCCTAACGCTTGTCTGCGGCCTTGCCGCACCCTTGACCCTGAATGCGGAGCCAAATGTGGACTACCTGATTGAAAATGCTAACAAAGACGGCGTAACCGTCACCAACAGTGGCTTGCAGTACAAAGTGCTGGAAGAAGGCACGGGTCGCCAGCCAGCGGCGTCTGACACCGTCGAGGTCCACTACACGGGCACACTGGTTGATGGCACCAAGTTCGACAGCTCGCGAGATCGCGGTCAAACCATCGAATTTCCCCTGAATGGCGTGATCCCCGGCTGGACCGAAGGCGTTCAGCTCATGAAAGAAGGCGCACGGTACGAATTCACGATCCCGTCCGATCTCGGCTATGGCGCACGCGGCGCTGGCGGCGTGATCCCACCGAACGCAACCTTGATCTTCGACGTCGAACTCGTGTCGATCAAGTGAGCACCGCGACCGAAAAAGCGTTCCACGTTTCGTGGGACCAAATGCACAGAGACGCCCGCGCCCTCGCGTGGCGTCTCGACGGTCAAGGGCCGGGCGAAGACGGTTCGTGGAAAGCCGTTGTCGCGATCACGCGCGGCGGTATGGTCCCCGGCTGCATCGTTGCCCGCGAGCTGAACATCCGGGTCGTCGATACCATCAGCGTGAAGTCTTACTCGCACCAAGATCAAGCGAGCACGGCCCAGATCCTAAAATCACCCGATCCGGAGATTATCGGTGACGGCGAAGGCGTTCTGATCGTCGATGATTTGGTCGACAGCGGCAAGACGCTGGACGCGGTCCGTAAACTCTATCCGGCGGCACACTTCGCCACCGTTTACGCCAAACCCAAAGGCCGCCCGTTGGTGCAAACTTTCATCACGGAAGTCAGCCAAGACACATGGATTTACTTCCCATGGGATCTCACGCTGCAATACGCAGAACCGCTGCGCGGCGACGCGTAATTCTAATCCGCACCAATGAGTTCAAAGATCTCGTTGGTGTGCGTATAATTCAGCAACCCGCCACCATCAGAAAACTCGATCAGCTCCAGCTTGTCCGAGAAATCTTCGGCAAATTTGCGAACCGCATCGATAGGGACATGCGGATCATCCGGGCCATGGATCAACGTGATCGGCTGTTCAAGGATCGCGACATTGTCGCGCCAATCTTGAAATCCATCAATCATGTCTTGCGCCCCAGCGCGCACGCCTTGCTGCGTGACATACGCAACACCGCGCTCAAGGCTCTCGGCAATATCAGGGTCGAGCGTTGCAGTGGTATCGACGGCGCTCTGGCGGTACATCCGCGCAAAGAACCGTGACGTTCCCATCTGCAAGCGCAAGCGATTGCCCGCCCCGAGGATCAAAGTCGCAATGGTCGGCGACATCTTGCTCGCTGACATCAGCGAGCGCGACCACGTCAAAACGACCCCTTGCGTTTTGATGTAATGCCGCGGCACCAACCCGTTCACGCAAATCGCCTTTGACACGCGGTCTTGGAGCATTTGAACGACTTTATACAAAACCGGTGTTTTGCTCACTCTTGGAATTCGCCTCTCTCGCAAATATAGCGCCCTTGCGCTATCTCATGTACCGCTAGAATCTTGAGCGGGGTGAAGGTCCTTACCGATGAAGATCAATTTCGAGCAGTTGAACGCTTTTTTGGTTGTTGCCCGGTCGGGCGGAGTAAGGCGCGCGTCTGAGTCCATGAACCTTTCTCAACCCGCAGTAACTGCGCGGATCAAGAATCTTGAAAGCATGCTTGGGGCTGAACTGTTTGATCGCTCGGCGGGAATGGCATTGACTAAACGCGGCGAGCTATTGGTTCGTTACGCAGAGCAATATTTGCAGCTCAGCGATTTGATCCGCCGCGATATCGCTAATCCTGAGGGCATCGACCTACATCTGCGAATAGGCGTTGCTGAGACCATTGTGCAAGCTTGGTTACCGGAATTCATCGCCCGCTTACGCGAGAACTTTCCAAAACTCGAAATCGAAATTGTTGTCGATATATCTTTTAATCTGCGAGAGGCGCTGCTGAACCGGTCGATTGACTTGGCACTCCTTATGGGACCCGTATCCGAATACAGCGTGGATAACGTCGCGTTGCCTAATTTCGGCTTACGTTGGTATTGCGCGCAAGATGCCCCGTTGCCCGATGACATGCCAAGTCTGTTTCTGTCGAATCCCGTCGTAACTTACGCGCGCGGCACGCGCCCGTTTCGGGAATTAAAAACCGCGCTCTATGAGCACTACGGCCCTGGCGTTTCGCTATTTCCGTCATCTTCGTTGTCAGCCTGTTTTCGCATGGTTGGTGCCGGGTTGGGAGTTGGCGCCCTACCGCATACGTTGGGGGTGCGTGAAGTTGCGGAGGGGCACGTGCGCGAGTTTGATCCGGGTTGGGTGCCTGATGCTCTACGCTTTACCGCGTCACATCTTGGCGAACCTCACAGTTTTTTGGCGGCATCGGCAGCGCGAATTGCGCGTGAAACAGCCGTCGAATATGATAAAAATATCTGATCGAAATTGAAAGATATTGACGATTTGACCTGATTGAAACTTCTGGACACCCTTGGTCACGACTTGAGGACAAGGGGTTTTCCATGGATGGATCGATTAACACAGCTGACTATGCCGCATTGAGGCAGGCTGATGTATCCAATATCCGTTCCGCAATACGGGCTGGAAATTATCGCGGGCAGACGGCGGGACTTGCATTCGGAAAACTGCAGGCAAATCTCGCAATCTTGCCTCTCTCTCATGCCCTAGATTTCATGCGTTTCTGTCAGCGCAATCCCAAGCCCTGCCCATTGGTTGGTGTTAGTGAGACTGGCGATCCACGCATGGATACGCTCGGGGATATTGATATCCGATCAGACATCCCTGCTTACAACATCTATCGCAATGGGGTGCTGGCAGAAAGTGTCCACGATGTAACGGCGTTCTGGCGCGAAGACCTGGTTACCTTTGCGCTCGGGTGTTCATTTACCTTCGAGAGGGCGCTAACCGAAGCGGGGATCGAGTTAGATCATATCGCCAGCAATCTGACCGTCCCGATGTATCGCACAAACGTTGCAAACCGGGAAGCGGGTCCGTTCGGCGCAGGCATGGTGGTCTCAATGCGCCTGCTGCAAGAAGATCGAGTGACGGATGCGATTGACATTTCCCGCAAGTATCCTTGGGCACATGGTGGGCCGGTGCATATCGGCGCGCCGGAAGACATTGGGATCACCGACCTGTCAAAGCCAGACTGGGGCGATCCACCCGATGAGGCGCGAGGACGCATACCCGTGTTCTGGGCTTGTGGCGTAACGCCGCAAAATGCCGTGCGCGAAGCAAAAGTTCCATTCTGCATCACTCACAAACCCGGCCACATGCTCATCACGGATGTCGATGAGATGGCCGAAACACCGTTCATCTGAATCCAATAACAAACTGGGAGACACTCAATGAAACGCATTCTCATGGCCGCAGCAACTGCCGCTCTCGTGGCGACGCCAGCACTGGCCGACAAACCTGTTGTTATCAAGGGTGTCGGAACTTGGGGTAGCCTAACAAACTACCAAAAACACGAAGGTCCTTTCTGGAACGACCATATCGCCGAAGCCTCGGGTGGCTCGATCATCGGCGAGATTAAACCGCAGACGGAGTTGGGGCTGAAAGGCTTCGAGATTATGCGCCTCGTCAAGAACGGCGTTTTTGATTTCGCATTCGGTTTGCCGGGATACGTCGCTGCGGAGAACGCGATTTTTGAAGGTGCTGATCTGTCATCTCTAACGCAGGATATTGAGACACAACGCAAGGTCGCTGATGCTTATTTCCCGACACTCGAGAAAGCGTTTGAAGAAACTTACAACGCCAAGCTTTTGATGCTCTATCCTTTTCCCAGTCAGACGCTGTGGTGTAATGCAGAGATCAACGGCATCGAGGACCTGAAGGGTAAAAAGATCCGCGTCTACGCAACGACGCTTGGTGATTTTGTTGAAGGTGCCGGCGGAACCTCGGTCACGGTGCCATTTGCTGAAGTGATCCCTGCATTGGAAAAAGGCGTCGTGGATTGCGGCATCACAGGTACGATGTCGGCTTACAAAGCAAAATGGGCCCAAGTCGCCACCCACGCTTACACTCTTCGTGTTGGTTGGGGCCTTGCCTTCGGCGCAATGAACATGGGTAAATGGAATGCAATGTCAGCCGATCAGCAAGCCCTGCTGACGAAAGAAATCGCGAGATTGACGGATAACATGTGGGCGGAAACTGCGACGGAAGACGTCATCGCAATTTCTTGCATCACAGGCGGCGATTGTGACATCGGCGAGAAAGGCGCAATGAAGTTGGTTGAACCTTCCACAGCAGATTTGAAGCTGCGCGATGCTATCGCAACCGATGTTGTTCTGGCTCGCTGGGCCGAACGCTGCGGTGAAGAATGTGTGGCTAACTGGAACAAGACAGTCGGTTCAATCCTTGGACTTGAAGCTGCGGCGAAGTAAGTCGCGTACCGGACCTCGCGATATGCTTGCGGGGTCCGATCTCTTCGAACAATCTTCAATCTGTAAAGCAGGCTCATGCTTGACCGTCTCCTCACCTCCACACACAGTTTCAGTCGCATCCTCGTTTGGATAGGTGGTGGGCTGATCCTTGGATCTGCCTTCCTCGTGACCGGCGAAGTGTTCATGCGCAAGCTATTCAATGTCAGTATCGGCGGTGCTGATGAACTGTCCGGCTATGCGTTTGGTATCGCGACCACCCTCGGGTTGGCTTTTGCTTTGTTTGAGCGATCACATATTCGGGTTGATGCCCTCTATTCACTTTTCTCCATACGACTGAAAGTCGTTGCGAGCCTGTTTGGCCTTGCGCTGTTGATCGGTTTTGCCAGCGTCATCACTTGGACTGCGTGGAGTATGGTGGGCGACACGCTGCACCACGGATCGCGCTCGATAACACCAATGCGCACACCGCTCGCGTGGCCACAAATTCCATGGCTGTTCGGTTGGCTCTTTTTCATCTTCAGCGGCACTCTGATCTTCTTCGCCGCTTCGCGCGCCGTCTTTCAAAAAGACCTCGCTAAGGCCGACACATTGATCGGCATGAAGAGCGTGGAACAACAGATCGAAGACGAGAGCGTCTGAATGCTAACGAAAACACTTTTCATCTTGCTCGGGCTCATTGCGCTGGCGGTTCCCGTGGCGGCTTCGCTCGGCTGGCTCGGCCTTTCATTGCAATACCTCGAAAGCCCAATGCCGCTGCATCGCGCCCTCGGTGATATGGTTTGGCAAACAGGGACGGACTTTCTACTCGTCGCTATTCCCATGTTCGTCCTTCTCGGTGAGATCCTGCTGCGTGCAGGAATTGCGGAGCGGATGTATGATGGCATCGTAAAATGGGTGGGCTGGTTACCGGGCGGCTTGATGCACGCCAATGTCGGTTCTTGCGCCTTGTTTGCAGCAACGTCGGGTTCATCGGTCGCTACAGCCGCGACTATTGGCACGGTTGCTGAACCCCAAATCAAGAAACGTGGATATAACGAGCCTCTGTTCCTTGGAACTATCGCTGCGGGCGGCACCCTTGGTATCCTGATCCCACCTTCAATCAACCTGATCCTATATGGGCTCCTAACCGATACCTCTGTGCCCGAGCTTTACCTCGCGGGCTTCCTGCCTGGTTTTATTCTCGCCATGCTCTTCATGGGAACGATCATTATTATGTGTCTCCTGCGCCCTAAATGGGGCGGTGAACGGGTGCGAGCGAGCTGGGATGATCGGATCAAAGCATTGCCGGCGCTTGTCCCGCCATTAGGGATTTTCGTGGTTGTGGTCGGCTCGATCTATGCCGGTCTCGCTACGCCAACGGAGGCGGCGGCGCTTGGTGTTGTCGCTGCGCTAGGGTTGGCTGCGATGAATCGCACTCTGACTATTCCGATGTTACGCGCCGCTATTGAGGGAACGATGCGGACGACGTCGATGATCATGTTGATCATTCTTGCGGCTGTGTTTCTCAATTTTGTGCTGTCCGTTATCGGATTGACGCAACAGCTGGCAGATTTTGTGACGGGTCTCGGCCTGACTCCAACTGAGACAATGTTGATGATCATCGCGATACTTGTCGTGATCGGGTGTTTTATGGAAACGCTGTCGATGTTGCTGACCACAGCGCCTTTGATCACGCCGATTGTAGTGGCGCTCGGATACGATCCCGTGTGGTTCGGTATCTTACTCATGGTCTTGCTGGAAACGGCACTGATTACCCCGCCTATCGGTATCAACCTTTATGTCGTGCAAGGCATTCGAAAGCGAGGAAAGATGGGCGATGTGATGATCGGCGCTTTGCCGTTCGTCGCCACCATGTTTGCAATGATTGCACTGTTGATGATGTTTCCACAACTGGCGCTGTGGCTGCCGGAACGATTTTACTAGATTGATCTAAAAAGACTTTTTTCTTCGCCCGCGGGCGGACATGGGAGAGATGTACGATGTGGCAATTTTGGGTAGACCGCGGCGGCACCTTTACGGACATCGTTGCGCGCAAACCGGAAGGAAAGCTTGTCAGTCACAAGCTGTTATCCGAAAATCCTGAACGCTATGCCGATGCTGCCGTGCATGGCATTCGTGAATTATTGGAGCTCGGTGCTGATGAGACACTGCCTAACGGTACGATCTCAGCGGTGAAAATGGGAACAACGGTCGCCACAAATGCTCTGCTTGAGCGTAAGGGAGATCCAACTTTGTTGCTGATCACCGAAGGCTTTGGCGACCTTCTGCGCATCGGATATCAGAGTCGTCCTCGTCTGTTCGACCTCAATATCGTACTGCCAGAACTGCTTTACTCTGATGTCTTCGAAGTACCAGAACGATTGGGTGCCGATGGCGAAGTTGTTCTCCCCGTGCAGGCTGATGTTGCTCGAGTAGCGCTTCAATCAGCTTTCGATAAAGGTATCCGAAGCGTCGCCATTGCATTTATGCACGCGTATCTGAACCCAGAGCATGAACAAGTCATCGCAGCGATCGCAAAAGAAATCGGGTACACGCAAATCTCGATCAGCCACAAGACATCCAAACTCATAAAATTGATTGGACGGGGGGATACGACCGTTATCGATGCATATCTCTCACCCATCCTGCGCCGATATGTCGAACAAGTTGCGACTGCACTGGATGTAGAAGGAGGTGCGTGCGAACGTCTCTTCTTCATGCAATCGAACGGTGGATTGACCGACGCGCGATTATTCCAGGGGAAAGATGCCATTCTTTCCGGTCCAGCTGGCGGTGTCGTTGGTATGGTGCGAACTGCGGCACTCGCAGGTTTCGACAAGGTGATCGGTTTCGATATGGGTGGCACATCCACAGATGTGACTCATTTCGCCGGAGAATACGAACGCAGCTTCGAAACGGAAGTTGCGGGTGTGCGGATGCGCGCACCGATGATGAATATCCACACAGTTGCAGCGGGTGGTGGGTCTATCCTGAGTTTTCGTGGTGGCCGATATCAGGTTGGACCAGAAAGTGCTGGTGCGAATCCCGGTCCCGCTTGTTATCGCCGGGATGGCCCCTTGACCGTAACCGATTGCAATGTCCTGCTCGGGAAACTCAACCCATCACACTTTCCGTCTGTTTTTGGCCCGAACGGTGATCAGCCGCTCGACACGCAAGTCGTACAGGAAAAATTCAATGCGCTCGCTTTGCAGATATCGCAAGAAACAGGTGCGCCACCGAAGTCAGCCGAAGACACCGCGGAAGGCTTCCTCCGCATCGCCGTCGAAAATATGGCCAATGCGATCAAAAAAATTAGCGTTCAACGCGGTTACGACGTAACGCGTTACACGCTCAATTGTTTTGGTGGAGCAGGAGGACAACATGCCTGCCTCGTCGCAGATGCGCTCGGGATGAAATCAGTGTTCATCCATCCATTTGCAGGCGTTCTCTCCGCCTACGGCATGGGCCTCGCTGAGATTCGCGCCCTACGTGAAGAGCAGTTCGACCACTCTGTAACGGAAACCAAAACCGCCATTGGGGTTCTTGATCGTCTAGCGCGCGCTGCTATCGATGAGGTCGCATCACAGGGTGTGGAGATAGAGAATGTACGTGTCGAGAAGCGTGCCTTTGTCCGCTACGCCGGATCACATCAATCGCTTGCAGTGGATTTTGGTGACGAGGCGGAAATTCGCGCCCGGTTTGATGCCGCTCACAAAGCTCGATTCGGATTTGCATCGCCATCTCGTGATCTTTTGATCGAAATATTGAGCGTGGAAGCCATCGGTGTCACGGAAGGAGTCTCAAGTGACATCGTCGCTACGGCAGATGTGTCATCAGAACCGATCGCGCGGATTGCCATGACCGTTGATGGCAAATCTTGCGATGCGCCGCTGTACAATCGAGCGCTACTGAGCTCCGACGACATTGTTGATGGACCTGCGGTTATTATCGAGTCCACCGGAACGAATATCGTCGAGCCGGGCTGGCGCGGCCGTATTGATCGGTATGGGAATCTCATTCTCGAACGCGTGGTCGCTAAAGCCCGTGAAATTGCTATTGGCACCGACGTCGATCCAGTCATGCTGGAAGTATTCAATAACCTCTTTATGTCGATCGCTGAACAAATGGGCGAGACCCTCGCTAACACTGCCTATTCGGTCAACATCAAGGAGCGGTTCGACTTCTCTTGCGCGCTATTTGATGCGGCAGGAGATCTCGTTGCCAATGCACCCCATGTTCCTGTGCATCTTGGGTCGATGGCTGAGAGTGTCAGGATCATCGCACGGGAAAATGCTGGAACGATGCATTCGGGCGACAGCATTATGCTCAACGCCCCCTTTAATGGCGGGACTCATCTACCTGATGTAACCGTCATCACGCCTGTGTTCGATAAAGATGGAACGACGATCTTGTTCTACGTCGGCTCCCGCGGACACCACGCAGACATTGGGGGCAAGACCCCTGGCTCCGCTCCACCCGACAGCACGCATATAGATGAAGAAGGCGTGGTGATTGATAACTTCAAGCTGGTCGAACGAGGCCGTCTGCGCGAAGTTGAAACACGGGCGTTATTAGCTTCGGGCAAGTATCCTTGCCGCAATATTGATGAAAACATGGCTGATCTGGAAGCGCAGATTGCTGCCAACGCCACTGGTATTCGCGAAGTGGAGCGCATGATCGGCAATTTTGGCCTTGATGTTGTTCAGGCTTATATGCGCCATGTTCAAGCAAATGCCGAAGCGAGTGTTCGCCGTGTGATCGGGCGGTTGAAGGACGGCGAATGCGGCTATCCTCTCGATACTGGATTAGAGATCCGTGTGAAGGTGTCAGTCGATACCGAGAAGGGTGACGCGGTGATCGACTTTACCGGCACATCCGAACACAGCCCCTTTAACTACAATGCTCCACTCGCAGTTTGCCATGCGGTCGTACTCTATGTTTTCCGCACATTGGTAGGGTCAGATATTCCATTGAACGAAGGGTGTCTGAAACCGCTCAAGATCATTGCGCCAGAAGGAACGATGATCAACGCGCAATACCCTGCGGCGGTGATTGCCGGAAATACCGAAGTCAGCCAATCTATCGCTGATTGTCTCTATCAGGCGCTCGGTGCGGTTGCTGGATCGCAGGGGACGATGAACAATTTCGTCTGGGGTAATGCGCGCTTCCAAAACTACGAAACCATCGGCGGTGGCGCTGGGGCAGGTGACGGGTTTCATGGAGCGAGCGCTGTACAAACCCATATGACCAACACTCGACTAACCGACCCTGAAGTTCTTGAAAGCCGCTTCCCTGTGCGAGTTGAGCGCTTTGCGATACGCGAAGGATCAGGCGGCATGGGGAAATGGCAAGGCGGTGAAGGGATATGGCGCGATGTTCGCTTCCTTGAAGCCGTCACTGTTACCACACTTAACCAGCATCGAAGCACGCATCCGAAAGGAATGTTCGGCGGTGGCGATGGCGGGATGGGAGAGAATGCAGTGATCCGCGCGAACGGCGAGCGCATCGTCCTTAATGGTAATGATCGATGCGACTTGGAGGCGGGTGATCTCTTCTCAATGTTAACCCCAGGCGGCGGCGGTTGGGGCAAAATCTGATCTAGGTGCTGCCAAGATCAGTTTTTGAATGAACGAACGTTGCGATCATTGTTCGCCTCGAGAAACTTAGTGCGGCAGCTTTCCTTATATCGCTGCCGCAAATGCTCCGATCCGCCACTCGATGTGAGTCTCGAAGGTCTGATAGGCAACGCATATTTACATCGCCCCTCTCGTCAGACGTCAACTTGCGCCGGGATTTCTAGAGCATCGTCCACATCGACACCCAGACATTTAACGGTACCTCAATTTTTGTGTGACCGAGGAGCAGTTGAACGGCGCGTAGGTCGCCAGTCTTTTAAATTTCAATGATGCTTTCGTCCGCCTGATCGATTACATCCCCTGAATCCTGGGATTGAGGCCAGCCAGCGCGACCCACTTCCCCCAGAAATTGCCAAACCCAAAGCGGTTATGTCAGACAACGGCTCGAAGTTCATTGCGCAAGCTGAGCGCGGTTGAATTTTCGCTGTTGGATCGAAAGCCCTTCAACACCATCCGACCACACAGTACTCTCCGATGGAAAAACGCCGCGCCCTGAAAAAATCATCTCAATGGACCAAGGGCCCACAATGCACTAACGTTTACGTCAATCTACTTAGCGGGGGCAGGCCAGCCATTCAAATCAGACGATCAGGTCAATCGATATTTGATGACTTTTGCGGTTGCTGCGCGGAATGAGAAAAACACGAATTGAAGGTATGGCGAGCTGCAGATCAACCCCGATAATTCAATAATAAATGACCGGGAAATACGAAATCCAAGGGAGATAACCATGAAAACGCTAAAACTCGGGCTCATCAGTGGAGCGCTAAGCCTAACTGCCTTAAGTGCATCTGCCGAAGAATTTCGTTGGGCGTCAAATACTGATCCGCAGACGATGGACCCGCATGCCGTAAACTCCGCGCCTGTGCTGTCGTTCCTCAATAACGTCTACGAAGGTCTTGTGCGTCGTGGACAAGACATGTCTATCGAACCATCGCTCGCGGTATCGTGGGAGCCGCTAGAAAACGAAAACGGCTGGCGCTTTAAACTTCGTGAAGGCGTGAAGTTCCAAGACGGATCGTCCTTCACATCCGAGGATGTCTTTTTCTCTTACCAGCGCGCATCAAGTGAAGCGGCTGATGTGCGTTCGTGGTTCGCTCCTGTATCGGATGTGCGCGTCGTTGATGACTTCACGATTGATTTTGTCACCACGGCGCCAAACCCACTGTTTCCAGATTCCATCGCGAATTTTATGATCCTTGATAAGGATTGGGCAGAGGCAAATGAGGCAACCCTTCCTGCGCGCGATGCCGAAAATTTTGCGACCATGAACGTCAACGGTACCGGTCCATTTACACTCGCGAGCCGGGATCCCGGCGTGCGCACAACGCTGACGCCACATGCTGGCTGGTGGGACAAGGCATCCCATAATGTCACAGAGGCCATTTTCACACCCATTGGGAACTCTGCGACGGGCCTTGCGGCTTTACTTTCGGGTGAGATCGATTTCATCCAACCTATTCCATTGCAAGATGTCGCTCAGGTCGAAAGTCGCGATGGGTTCAAAGTGCTTGAGGGCGAGGAAACGCGTGTCATCATGTTCGGATTCGGCCATGAGCATGACGCTTTGATTTATTCATCAGATGTGACCGACAGCAACCCATTTACCGACTCGCGCGTGCGTCTCGCAGCGGCTCATGCACTCGACATCGCTTCCATTGATCGCGTGCTGTTCCGTGGCAAAATTGAAGCGGCGAGCCAGTTGGTGCCAGCGGGTATTTCTGGTTTTTCGGAAGCCAACACAGATCGCCCCGCGTACGATCCTAATCGCGCCAAAGAACTCTTGGCTGAAGCGGGCTATTCAGACGGTTTTTCCTTCGGTCTGAAATGTCCAAACGACCGCTACATCAACGATGAAGCGCTGTGCCGCGCCGCCGCGTCGATGTTTGCAGCCGTTGGGCTTGATGCCGAACTCAGCACGGGCCCCGTCCGCGACTACTGGCCACAACTGCGCGCGGACGATTTCGATATGTATCTTTTGGGTTGGTCCCCTGGCACCTTTGACATGGAACATCCAATCCGTTTCTTGATGCACAGCCAAGACGACGAGCGCAAATTGGGATCATGGAACTTCGGCAATTATTCCAACGCGCGCGTTGATGAATTACTGCCGCAAATTCAGCAGGAGATCGATCCCTCGGCGCGTCAGGAGCTCGTGGATGAAGTCGTCGCAATCACACAGGAAGAAGTGGCTTACATCCCTCTTTACACACAGCCGCTGATCTGGGCTGCGAAGGACAACGTGGCGCTGACACAGCGCGCGGATAACTTCTTTATGTTGCGCTGGGTGACGGTGAACTGATCCAAAATTCGGCATCGAGGCGATGGTCTATTTCATTCTCAAAAGACTGGTTCAATCCGTCTTTGTCATGGTGGCCGTCGCCTTTTTGGCCTTTTCTCTGTTTCGATTTGTCGGTGACCCAGTCACTCAAATGACGGGGGTGGAAACCTCTGTCGCCGACCAAGAGCGATTGCGAGAAGAGCTTGGGTTGAACGATCCCTTTGTCTACCAATTCGCTCGCTTTACTGGAGACATGATCAAGGGTGATTTCGGCTATTCTTATCGAACGCGTCAACCCGTCGCAGAAATGATAGCGAGCCGTATTCCCGCAACGTTAGAACTCGGGGTTGTCGCCTTGATCATATCGTTGCTGGTTGGCGTTCCGACAGGGGTCTACACGGCTCTAAAGCCCCGCGGAGTCCTGACCCAAAGTATATTGATGATCACGCTCGTCGGTGTATCGATCCCAACCTTTGTGATCGGGATCATGTTGATATTTATTTTTGGTGTGCAACTCGGCTGGTTGCCGACCTTTGGCCGCGGTGGAACGGTCCAAATAGGGAGTTGGGAAAGCTCTCTCTTTTCCGTTGATGGCTGGCGCGCACTTTTGTTGCCCGCCATTACCCTCGGCGTCTACCAACTCACCCTCACCATGCGTCTGGTGCGCGCTGAAATGATGGAGGTCATGCGCTCGGATTACATGCGTTTTGGCATGGCGCGGGGTGTGCCAATGCGTCGACTTCATTACAAACATGCGCTGGCAAATACGATGATCCCCGTCATCACCATGATCGGTTTGCAATTCGGCGGAGTCATTGCCTTTTCCATAGTGACCGAAAGCGTCTTTCAATGGCCCGGCATGGGGCTCTTGTTTCTCGAATCCATTCGTTTCGTCGATATCCCGGTCATGGGAGTTTATCTCGTCGTGATCGCCTTCTTCTTTGTACTCGTGAACCTCGTGGTTGATCTGCTCTATGTAGCGATTGATCCGCGTTTACGGATCAGGGATGTCTCGTGATCGCATTGCTGAAAAAATATGAAGGCCTTTGGTTGTTCGTGCATTCGCCGGCAACCATTCTTGCGGCGATCGTCGCGACTCTGATTTTTCTGGGCGCACTCTTTGCGCCTTGGATCGCAATTGTGAACCCTTACGACCTGTCGTCCTTCAGCCTGTTCGACGGCTTGCTTCCCCCTGTTTGGGAAGAGGGAGCGAACCTGAAGTATTTGCTTGGTACTGACGATCAGGGCCGCGATATGATCTCTTCGATCCTTTACGGCGCGCGATTGTCACTTGTCATTGGTCTCTCCGCTTTGACAATTGCGGCCATTCTCGGCATCGGCCTTGGCCTTGCCGCTGGGTATTTCGGAGGACGTTTCGATGCCATCATTATGCGCGTCGCGGATGTGCAACTGGCCTTACCCGCGATTCTGACAGCTCTGCTGATCGATGGCATCGCACGGGGGCTTTTGCCGGCCACTATTCAACAAGACCTGCGCGTTGCCGTGCTCACATTGGCCATCGCTCTTTCACTTTGGGTGAACTTTGCCCGCACGGCGCGGGCTTCAACCTTTGTTCAAATGAACAAGGAATACGTACAAGCCGCCATCATGATGGGCCAACACCCGATCCGCATCATGTTTGTGCATATTCTCCCGAATATTCTTGGCCCGCTGCTTGTGATCATGACGGTCGATCTGGCCTCTGCGATCTTGCTGGAGGCAACCTTGTCCTTTCTTGGTATTGGACTACCTGCCGACAGCCCCAGCCTTGGCACTTTGATCAGGATTGGTATGCAATTTTTGCTGTCAGGCGAGTGGTGGATATTGTGGATACCGACTTTGTTCCTGGTGGCTCTGGTGGTGTCGATCAACATCCTCGGAGACTTTCTGCGCGACATCTTTAATCCGAGGTTGCGATAGATGCTGACGATCACCGACCTCAGTGTGAAATTCCCTTCTCGCTTTGGCGATTTCACGGCCATCGAAGACGTCGACATGACGATAGAACCCGGTGAGATACACGGGCTTGTCGGGGAAAGCGGCGCAGGGAAATCGACGGTTGGCGCGGCGGTGATCGGATTGCTGCAATCGCCGGGCTACGTGGCAACCGGCGCGATGACGCTGGGTGATACGGACCTGAGAACGCTTACACCCGCGCAGGCGCATCGTGTCCGGGGTGACCGGATATCGATGATTTTTCAAGATCCGCAAACCAGCCTGAACCCTTTGATGACCGTCGAAGATCAACTAATAGAAACGATCCAAGCCCATTCCGACGTGGGTGAAAACGCCGCACGAAAACGCGCCGTTGATTTGCTCGAAGAAATCGGGATCAAGGACGCAGCCGATCGGATCAAGGCATATCCGCATCAGTTCTCGGGGGGCATGCGCCAACGGGTGGTGATCGCCTTGGCGATCTGCACCGACCCCGAATTGATCATCGCGGATGAGCCCACGACGGCTCTGGATGTCGCCGTGCAATCGCAAGTCTTGGACCTGATTCAACGGTTGGCCAAGGAGCGCCAGATCGCGTTTATGTTGATAACGCACGACATCGGCGTGATCGCTCAAGTGGCCGACCGCGTCACCGTCATGCGCAAAGGCCGCGTGATGGAGACGGGGGAAACAGCGCAAGTCCTCGGCGCACCTGAACACCCTTATACCCGTGCATTGATGGATGCCGTGCCGCCACTCAATCGCAAGATTGACCGTTTCCGCGTGCCTGAGGAAGACGACACACCGACGAAAAATGGCGAAGAAGAAGCAGAGCGCTGGCTGATGGAGGGGCAACGCTATGACTTGACGGGACTCATCGTAGAAAACCTTACCGTGCGCTTCGCTGGTCCACGCACATCCTTATTTCGCAAGCCGGTGCCCTATGTGGCACTCGATGATGTTTCGCTGACGGTCAAGCCCGGGTCGATCATGGGGCTGGTGGGCGAAAGCGGGTCGGGCAAATCTACCTTGGCCAAAGCGATCACGGGCTTGGTCACTCCCAGTAGCGGCGCCATGGTTTTGGGCGATGAACCTTTGCCCTTTGGGAAGTCGCGAAGTCGGCACCATCCATCGAGACAACTGGTGCAAATGGTGTTTCAAGACCCGTATTCTAGTCTTAACTCCCGCCATCGCATCGGAGAGATCTTGACCGAACCTTTGTGGTTCTACGGCTTTGTCAAAGACGCCGCCGCGCGCCAAAAATTGGCGAGTTCAATGCTGTCATTGGTTGGCATGCAGCCCGACGCAATAAGCAAGTACCCGCATCAGTTCTCGGGTGGCCAACGACAACGCATTGCTGTTGCCCGCGCTCTACTGGCGCGCCCCCGCTTCTTGATCTGCGATGAACCGACCTCAGCACTTGATGTTTCAATCCAAGCCGAAATCTTAAACTTGCTCAAAGACTTGCAAGCAAAGTTTGGCCTGACAATCCTATTCATCAGCCACAATCTTGCCGTGGTGCGTCAAATGGCCGATGATACCGCGGTTCTGCGCAATGGGAAAATAGAAGAGTTCAACGCGACGGAGGCACTCTATGAGACCCCGCAAGCGGCCTATACAAAATCACTTCTCGCGCAAACGCCGGTGATGCCAGAGTCGTTTGAAAAACAAGCTCCATGATGAAGCTTTATGGATACGATACCATCAACACTCTGAAGGTTTTGATCTTCTTGTTCGAAACGGAAACAGAGTTTGATTTCGAGCCAATCAACATTCGCATAGGCGCACAGAACAGCCCCGAATTTCGCAGCATAAACCCGGCCGGAAAAGTCCCTGTGCTTTGGACGGGCGATCAGTATCAGACTGAGTCAAACTCGATTTTGCTCAGCTTGGCCACCAAGACGGGCTTTGGGTTGGCAGATGACCCTGCGTTGCAGGCGGATTTGCTCGCATGGCTCTTCTATCAGGCATCAACGCAAGGACCATATTTCGGACAGATAGAATATTGGTCTCGACTTGCGAAAGTGCCCATTCCAGAAGCGTTGGCCCATAACCGCGCGATCGCAACCCGCACGATTGAACATCTGGATACGCATTTGAACGACAGAGATTATATCTGCGGCGACACATATAGCATCGCCGACACCGCGCTTTTCCCTTGGCTGAATGTGCATGATGACCTTGGGTTGTCGCTTGAAACCGCTGAAAATCTATCGTGCTGGCTTGACCGTATTCGAGAACGACCGGCGACCCGCGATGCACTCGCTTGCTATAACAGTCTTACAACTCAAGCCGAGTAAGCTGAAAAATGGGCCTCGGTTCTAGTCAAGTCGAGCGCATTCCCACTGCTTTTGCCGACAACGCGCTTTGACAGAACTGGTTCTGGAAAGGGCTCCTTTTCCCTTCAGAGAGATTTCATCAGGGAAGTCTGCGAACTAATCGAAACGGCAAAATAATCGCCGAACAACCGGTGACGGTGCGTTTTTGATTCATGTTAGCGCACCGTTCTGACGAAACACGCAAATCGGTGCCATAACGTCAGTGCCTTTGGCACCGGCTAAATAAACTGCGAAGTTGCAAATATTCTGGCGGAGAGGGTGGGATTCGAACCCACGGTACGGTCTCCCGCACGCTGGTTTTCAAGACCTGCCGAATTATTTCGAAGACCCTTTTAAGTTCAGAACATTATCCTCGTTCAAATCGGCCACGGTGCGTTTTACGGTGCGTTTTTCGACCTCTTCCATCGCCGCCCGTAAATCGTCATCTAAGACGTGAGCGTAGCGCTGCGTCGTCGTCGCCCGTGTATGACCAAGCAATTTTTCCGTGACGCTGAGGCTACCTGTCGCACGGAGCATCCTCGTCGCAGCGGTATGACGAAGATCATGAACGCAAATTCGGCGAATCCCTGCAGCATCGCACGCTCGATACCACTCTCTTAGAGCCTTGTGACGATCAACGACTCTGGCGATGCCCCGCAGGGTCGTCTTCGTCGTTCGCACAGCTTTCATCGCAAAGACATGCGTAGGATGTGCGTCTCTTTGGCCATCTAAGATGGCATTGACCGTCTCGGTACGAATGGCACGCACGAGACGCCCACGTTTGCCAGGACGCTCGATGACGGCCTCTTGCACGTCAGACCATTCGAGCGCAGCGACCGCCGAAACCCTCCACCCCGAAACAACAAGAAATGCAAAAAATCGCTTCCAATCATCGGCGAGCTCTTGCGTCACTTTGATTTCATTGTCCGGTGAAAGCTCGACGACCTTTTCCTGAGGCTCTGGGGCAAGCAGGGCACCCCAGTCGATCACCGACACATCATATCCCCATTTGATCGCTCGCCGCAGCACCCGCCGAAGCGACTGTATCTCACGATTGACGGTAGCGGCCGCTGGGAGCCGACCATGAATTGTTGGTTCTCGGCGACGCCGCGCCGCGAAAGCCGCAATCATGTCAAAGGTAATATCATGCAAGAGTGTTGTCGGACCGAGACCTTTCACAATCCGTTCGAGCCGAATTCCGCTGGTTTCCGCGTCTCCCCCGACTTCACCAATCTCAGACCACCAGCGAGCCGCAACTAAATCTAAGGTCTCGCGCGGCCGCCCTGCCCGCTCACGTTCTTCGGCTTTGATCCGTCGTTCCGCCGCCTCGGCGTCGGACTTGCGCGTGCAGCCCGTAGTTCCGTGAAACCTAATCCCTTTGATTTGGAACCGGTACCAGTAGGTCGCTTCTTTGAGGTCTTTTCGGAGGTAGACTGGCATGGAGCGCTCCTCTTTTCGATATAGAAAGCAAGCGCTTCAACTGTATACGCTCGGCGACTCTTTGTAACGCGGGTAAACGCGATATTTCCGCCGTCTCCTAGTTCCCGGAGCGTCCGGTCTTTTATCAGCAGCAAGTCTGCTGCCTCGCCATGATCGACCAGTGGCCGACCTCCAAAACGTTTGATCAAAATGCTCAGTGTTGTCTCCATCGTCCCCCCGGCACGAATTGATGAATCGTTCTCAGCACAACGACGCAATCGAGGTTGTCTTTGCAAACACAAGACTGGTCACTACTATCACGTCATGAGAGACAACCCTCCCACAGCTGAGGTGGCTCCAATGAACGCACCGAACAGCCAACAGTAGACGTATCGACGCATCGGGATCGCGCCACCGCCGCTAACTGACAATTCTGACACCCGCATCTCAAGGCCTTTCTGGATTTTCATCCAGACCACACCAACAATCTGATCCGTGACTTTGATCGTCTCGTCGCGAACATCCATCAACACCGTGCGGACGTCACCAAAGGAAATAAGCTGATTATCAGCATTGTGCGCGCGCTCCTGGGCAATGGTGTCGCGAGTTACGATGGCCGCGACATGCGCGGCCAATAGCAATGGATCATCGGCATCAATATTGATGCCAAGATCAGCGGCGATTTCTCGCCGCAAGCTCTCCTTGTTGATTTTGGTCTTGGGCGCACCGCTCAATTGGCCACCTCCAAATCCGTTTCAGTCGGTGACGGTTCACGGTCTATCGCTTCAAATGCATCGTCCATGCATTGAAACATTGTTTCTCTGATCCGGCGGAGCCGCGAGCGTGACAGAAGATGGAAGCGCTTGTCCGTCGCTAAAGCTTCAGCGAAGGTAATGTTCGCCTTCAGAAGCGCACTAAAGTCGGCGGCGGAAGTATCCGAAGACATTCTTTGAATGCTCAGGAACGCTCTGATCGCGTGCTTGTATTCCTGAGCGACTTGCCATTCAGAAAATTCGGCACCATCCTTCTTTTGAATTTTCTCCCAATAGTGATTGAGCCAGACGACGATACTGGTCGTGCTGGCGTGGTTGTCACATACGCGGCGGAGGTTCTCGATGGTAAAGGCCATCGAGGGTCCACCCGCGATCGGCAGATGTAAAAAGAGCTCAAAGCCCTCTTCTCGGAAGGTCTGTGCGAGACGGAGCTCTCGCATATAATTGAGAAGAGCTACGTACGACGAAGCGCCGGTATCGATCACCACGGGACGCCCGCCTCTACAATCGCGAGTATCATCTCGTCAAACCGGCTCGCATCGATCTTTTGATCGTCGTCAATTAGATCGACGCGGCGAACACCAAACGCTTCCACAGCTGCAAAGCTTGCATTGACTGGATCGGTATCGAAGGCGAGCGGTGGCTCAAACCGATCTGTCAGATATTCCGTCAGCATGCGGGCAATGACGGACTTACCCACACCGCCTTTGCCGCAAAGCGTCATGTGAACTGGAGTCTTTGAGGAAGGTATCATTCAGTCTCCTTGGATTGTTGAACAGGTTTTGAGGCAACCAACTCGCCCGCGCCGCTAATCGGGGCGGGATCGCGATGAGCAATGCCGACCGGCTGATGCTCATTGATCTACAGAACGACCTTAACGCCACCCGCGCCCTCTTTGAGGCCTGGCGCGAGGCAGTGAAGACCCGAACCGCGCGCCTGATCCTTCCGAACGAGAACAAGAGAAAGCGAAAGCCTTGAGTGCGACTCCGACAATTCAGACGACCGATCCTGAAACGCGCCTTCCAGCATTCATCGCTGAGATGGAGGAAGACCCATGGCTTGAGATCAAGTGGAAGCGCGGGCTCGTTCGCAGGATGCGGGAGTTCGCGCACGGATCCGGCGGCGATGCAAGCCGTCGTCGCCGAGGCCGCTTTGCTTATCAGTTGTCCAATCGACAGCGCGTCGGCAATGCCATCGGTGCTCCCCAGGCGATGGTGAAGATCGTTCGGAACGGCGGTGCCGGTTCATCAAGCGATCTGATCTCTCAGCTTTCCTATCTCTCCCGTGAAGGAAAACTGACACTCGACGAGCATGGTCCTGACGGTGATTTTTTCGTTCATGGCAAGAACGACATCAAAGGTCTTGCCCATGCCTGGGGTGAGAACTGGGATACTGCCGCACGCTATGATGGCCGTTCTGCCCGCGCGGGATCGCAGACTTACCATATCGTTGTTTCTTTCCCTACCGGGATCGAAACTGATGCATCACGGGATGCCGCAGACCAGTTTGCAGATCGGTTTCTGAACTCCGGTGAGTTTGGTGATACGTGGCGACACGTCCGCGCGTGGCATACCGATACCGACCATCCGCACATGCACCTCGTTATTGACCGGCGCGGCGCATCGGGCCGAATGATGCAGATCCATCCTGCAAAGGACATCAACCCGCAGCGCCTGCGGTCTTTGCAAGTCGAGAGCGCATCGGAATTCGGCATTCTCCTCAATGACACCCCGCGCACGTCTCGCGGACTGAGCGGCCCTGCCCTTTCAACAGAAGAATGGCGCGCGGAGCAGCACGGCAAACGCATTAATCGATCAAAGCATCGACAAGCTTATGCGGATCTCACCGCAGGCTTTGCCCGCGATATCGTGCCCCATGAGGCGCAATCATTGGAGATGCTGGGCCAACAGATTGGCGCACATGCCAAGTCCCTCCCAGCGTCCTTTGATGACCCCCATCACGAAACCATGACCCGGTTCTCTGCCGCACTCGCGGCGGCGTCCCAAACCCTGCAATCGCAAAAGGAGATCCCTATTTTGCCAGCCAACACTCACACCAACGATCCCGTCACGTACGAGACGCTTCAGCGCATGAGCCCTGAAGAACT
>CAZXMX010000023.1:0-26299 GCA_964641645.1 uncultured Neomegalonema sp. | reverse complement strand
CAGGGTCAAACCATCCGGCGCTGTTGATGCCGCGTGTTTGAGGTTCTCGACATAGGTCGCGCGGTCGCCATTCAGCCCTGCCATAATATGTACATTCCGAGGACGAATGACTTCGGCGAACTGAAACGCGGTCTGCATCGCGGCGGCGAAATCTGCTTTGCGATCTGGCAGCGACGCAAGCCCTCGTTCACCGACCACGTAATCACCGGGCGGCGCATTGATGAGGATCGGCGCGATGCCAGCATCATCCAGCGCGCGTCGAATGGCCTGCGCTTCATCATCATAAGGAAAAAGAATTTCGGCTGCTTTGAAGCCCGCACCGGCGGCAGCACCAATGCGGTCGAAAACGTCATGTTCGGTAAACAGCGTGGTCAGGTTGGCGCAAAAGCGGGGCATCCGACTATCCGCTAAAGGCAACCACTTCCGACCGCTGCGCGCCAAGGCCCTCGACCTCGACTTCCACGACATCGCCGGGGACGAGCCAACCCGGAGGGGTCATGCCCATGGCCACGCCTTCGGGCGTGCCCGTTGCAATCACATCACCCGCGCGCAGCTTCATGAACTGGCTCATGTAGCTAATGATAAACGGGATGGAGAAGATCATGTCGGATGTGTTCGAGTCCTGACGCGTCTCGCCGTTGACCTTCGTCGTCACGCGCAGGTTCATCACGTCGCCTGCTTCATCTGCCGTCACGAGTTGCGGCCCGACGGGGCCAAAGCCGGGCGCCGATTTTCCTTTGCCCCACAGCCCGCCGCGTGCGGTCTGAAAGGTGCGCTCGGAGACGTCGTTGATCGTGCAATAACCCGTCACATAATCGAGTGCCTCGGCTTCCGAGACATAAGAACAATCGCGCCCAATGACGATACCGAGTTCAACTTCGTAATCGAGCTTGTCCGAATCCTTCGGGGTTGGGATCGGATCGAACGGGCCGGAAAGCGCCGACGTCGCCTTCCAGAAAAGGATCGGTTCCTTGGGGATCTCCGCCCCTGTTTCTTTGGCGTGGTTGACGTAGTTCAAGCCGACACAGTGAAAGTTCGGGACATCGGCAAGACATGCATCGACGCGCGCACCTTCGGCGATGACGGGTAGGTGGTCGAGGTCCGAATTCCGGATCGCGTCCATCGTATCCAAGGAAACGCTGTTCCCAGAGAGATCACCGACCAACCCGGATATATCACGCATCGTTCCGTCACTATGCACCACAACCGGCTTCGCTTCGCCCACTGGCCCAACCCGCATCAGTCTCATCGTATTTCCCCGTATCTATCTCGTTGAGCCAGACCCTACACCGGGTGGGGGCGGCTGCAAATGCCTGTCAGTCTTCTGATGGATTTATCAGATCAGTGGTTATCCCGCGCCAGCACCTCACCCACGCGCTGATACTTCGTCGCAAATTCCAGACAGCCACCCGTCTCCAACTGTCCGACATGGGTGCGGTAGAGTTCTTGCCATGGCGTTTGATGCGGGCGGTCCGGCGCGCTCCACGCCTCCCAACGCTCCGCACGTTCCGCATCGTCAATTTCTAACGTGAGCGTCCGCGACGGAATATCGAGCCGCACCGTGTCGCCCGTTTCAATGATCGCTAACCCACCGCCAACCGCAGCTTCCGGAGAGGCATTGAGGATTGACGGACTTTCCGACGTACCGGACTGCCGACCATCCCCAACCGTCGGCAAGTGCGCCACGCCCCGCTTGATCACCGAGTCCGGCGGCTGCATGTTCACCACCTCCGCTGAACCCGGATAACCAACCGGTCCGACGTATCGGATAAAGAGGATCGTCTGGTCATCAATGCCAAGGCTCTCATCGTTGATGCGGTCGTGGTAATCCTCTGGTCCCTCAAAGACGACGGCCTTCGCGTCCATCACGCCTTGCCGTCCGGGTTCAGACAGGAACCGCTCGCGGAAGTCCGGAGAGATAACACTGGTCTTCATCAACGCGGAGTCGAACAGATCGCCGGATAACACGAGAAATCCGGCTTCCTTACGCATCGGCATGGCGGCGGGAAGAATGACGTCGGTGTCTTGGCTTTGCTTATCCGCCAAGTTCTCGCCCATCGTTTTCCCTGTAATGGTGAGCGGTGACGGGTCGAGCATTCCAGCTTGCAGCAATTCGCCCATCACAGCGGGGATGCCACCCGCGCGGAAAAAGCTCTCGCACAGGTATTTCCCGGCGGGCTGAATATTGGCCAGCAAAGGCAGGTCATAGCCAATGCGCTCCCAATCTTTGACTGGCAGATCAATTCCCGCGTGACGCGCGATGGCGGCCATGTGCGGCGGGGCATTGGTCGAACCGCCAATGGCGGTGTTGACTCGAATGACGTTCTCAAAGGCTTCGCGAGTCATGATCGCAGAAGGGCGCAAATCTTCGTGCACGATCTCCACGGCGCGCTTGCCCGTCGCATACGCCATCTGCGCGCGCTCTTTATACGGTCCGGGAATCGCCGCGCATCCAGTCAGGCTCATGCCCAATGCTTCGGCAAGCCCGTTCATCGTCGAGGCCGTGCCCATCGTATTGCAATGCCCGACTGAGGGCGCTGACGAGCAGACGCGGTTCATGAACTCGTCATAGTCGATCTCACCGGCACCCAGCATCCGGCGGCTTTCCCAAACCACCGTGCCAGAGCCAACCAGCTCGCCGCCCCAATGCCCATCGAGCATCGGTCCACCCGAAAGGACGATGGCCGGAATATCAACCGTCGCCGCCCCCATCAGCATGGCCGGTGTGGTCTTGTCGCACCCCGTGGTCAGGACCACGCCGTCGAGTGGGTAACCGTGCAGGACTTCGACAAGACTGAGATAGGTCAGATTGCGATCCAGCGCCGCCGTGGGGCGCTTGCCGGTCTCTTGTATCGGATGCACCGGGAATTCAATCGGAATACCGCCCGCGTCGCGAATGCCATCGCGAACCCGCTGCGCCAATTCGATGTGGTGGCGGTTGCAGGGCGCAAGATCGCTGCCGGTTTGGGCAATCCCGATGATCGGACGTCCACCCTGAATTTCCTCGCGGGTCAGACCGTAATTGAGATAACGCTCGACATAGAGCGCCGTCATCCCCGGATTATCGGGATTATCGAACCACTCCTGGCTGCGCAGCGTTTTCTTCGTCTTCTCGGTCATCAACAGTCCTCCGGCACCGACATTTCACGTCGCGAGGCACGCGGTCAATGGCGGCGGGTGTGATTTTACGGATGAGCGCCGTCGATTTCTCTTGAAACTGTTTTTGGAGCGGGTGTGTATTGGGGCATGAACAAAATTGATCTTGAGGGCCGGACGGCCATTGTCACAGGCGGCGCGCAGGGGATTGGCCGCGCGGTTGCTGAACGTTTCATCGCGTCGGGCGCTGAGGTGATGATCTGGGATATGGATCGCGGCTTGGCTGAACAAACTAGCGAGACGATTGGCTGTTCGTTTGTCGAAACCGATGTCAGCGATTGGGACCGTGTGCGTTCAGCGGCCGCGCGAACCCATGCCACGATGGGCAAGGTGGATATTCTAATTGCCAATGCCGGAATTTCCGGGCCAAACGCATCGGTTGCCGATTACGAAGTCGAGGAATGGCGCAAGATCATGGCCATCAACCTCGACGGTGTGTTCCACTGCTGTAAGGCCATCGCCCCCCTGATGATCGAGGCTGGGTATGGGCGGATCGTCAATGTCGCGTCCATTGCGGGTAAAGAAGGCAACCCCAATGCCAGCGCCTATTCCGCGTCAAAGGCTGGCGTGATTGGGTTGACGAAATCACTCGGCAAAGAATTGTCCGCGCACAATATCGCCGTGAACTGCGTCACGCCCGCCGCCGCACGGACGGCCATCTTCGATCAAATGAAGCAAGAGCAAATCGACTACATGCTCTCCAAGATCCCACGCGAACGTTTTCTGGAAGTCAACGAAGCCGCTGCGATGATCGCATGGCTCGTGTCGGAGGAAAACAGTTTCACGACGGGCGCGGCCTTTGATCTATCCGGCGGTCGGGCGACCTATTGAACGCCGATCAGAGTGTCACCCAGCGACCCTCTTCGTTGCTGAGATAGACTGCATCTTCAATTTCGAGGTTGCGCAGGTATTCGACCGCTGAGTTCTCGAGCGGGTTGCCCTTCAGCACGTGCCCGAGAAACGCTTTGCAGGTCTCGTAGACACAATCGCCGCCGAACAGATTGTCGTTCCATTCGTAGGTGTGCTCGGTTTCCTGTTGCGAACCGTGCAGGCGTAACCAGATGCGCGCATCGCCATCCAGATGCAGCGTTCCTTGCGATCCCTCGATCCGGAACTCTCCCATGGTGCGACGGGTGTTTTCCGCCTTGTGATCGACCAGCCGATTACCATCGAAAACCGTGCGTAGGCCGTTGGCGTAATCAATAATGATCATCCCAGCATCTTCGCCAGCGATTGCCGGATTGAGGCGGATCAAGCTGGAAAAGACTTTAGAGGGTTCGCCAAAGAAAAATCGGAAGAGGTCGATCTGATGAATTGCGGTTTCATGAATCAGAAACCGCTCCATCTTCTGAAAATATGGTTGCCTGTCGAGGTATGCGTCCGGCCCTTGCCCATCGCCGGGTCGAAAATAGAAAGTCGCCTGATAAATCTCACCCAGCACACCTTTTTCGAGGATCGACTTAATCTGCCGATGCCAAGGCTGGTAGCGAAAATTCTCATGGATCGAGACGGTAAGATTGTTGGTCTCGATAAACTCGACAGCCTCGCGAGCTTCGACCAAAGACGAGCAAAATGGTTTTTGGCATTGGATCGCGGCCCCTGAGCCTGCGACTTCCTTGATGAGATCAAAGTGCGTCGACGGCGGCGACGTGATGTCGATGATGTCGGGTTTAAAGTCCTCAAGCATCGCTGCGGTGTTTGGATAGGTCCTCGTGAAATCAAATTCTGATGCGGCTGACTTCGCCGCCGCTTCATTCGTATCGACCGATGCAACACAATCGACCTGAGGCATACGCGACCATGCCTCGTGATGGAATCGCCCGAAATAACCAGCACCGATAACGGCCACGCGTGGCTTGTTCATGTTGACTCCAAAAATTCAGCAAGGGGGCCAAGATCGGCATCCCAATGAGGAAGCCGTTGGCCCGCGACGGGGCAGTGGAAGGCAGCGATCTTATCGTCGAGCAAACTACCGAGATAGGCCGTCTTAAGTTCAGGTCCACCGAAGGCAAGGTTCGAAATATTGCACAAGTGCCTGCTCGCTGCTTTGTCCAGATGAGGGCGACCTAGCGCATTAGACACAAAGGCGGCTTCGACCCAATCCAGATGATCCTGATCGCTATCTTCGATCACAGTTTCAGCGCGCTGACCGGAAATGCGGATGACGCGGTTTGAGACGATGGAGGTAACCCAAAAATCTCCTTTCGCATCATAGGCAACACCATCAGGAAACGTTCCGGCTCCGTAGGACGCAACGGTTCGTTTGTTGACAAGCGCGCCTTGTTCTCTGATGTCAAATGCCGAGGTGCGGCGCGCGAATGTTTCATTGACGCAAACCGTTTTTCCATCCGCAGCAAACGCAATCTCATTGGCATACCCAAGCCCGTCTGCCTTGATCGACGTCTCGCCGTTCTCAAGAAGCGCGATGAAGCCGGTTGACGCGGAACGGCGGTAGTCGTTGGCCCGCGGGATCGTACGCGTCGAGACCGTAATCCAAACGCGCCCCTGCTGGTCTCGTGTGACAAAGTTTGCAGGCGGCATCGGCTGACCGTTTGCTTCGTCCGTGACGAGTTCGGTGCGGCCATCCGCGAACAGCCGTACAATAGCGCCGCGTTCTTCGCCAAGGTGCGCCAGCAAAAAAGAGCCTCCCGGTTCCAGTGCGATACCATTGGGCCTGAGGTCTTCGGTCAGGCCCTCAGCTAGAATGTGCGAGGTTTCTCCCGATGGCGACACGACGCTCACTCCCCCACGGCCCGCACAGCACGGTGCAAAGAGCAGCCCGCTTTGATGCGCGAGAACGCATTCAGGACGAGACAGTCCTGTCCCGTGAAAGGTTAGCGTGTCGATAAAGATGATAAGGCCTCAGATATTCCCGTGTAAGGTGTGATTTTTGGGGTATTTCCCTCGGTTGTCTATGGCAACTTATCTAACAACTTTGTCAAGGCGGGCAGAGCGTCAGGACCAGCGGGAATGCGCGACCAGTCCGCCATTTGATTGCGGAACCATGTCCGCTGCCGTTTCGCGTATCTCCGAGTATCTGCTTTCGCAGACTCAATAGCATCCTCTAGGGGAACCATCCCGCGGATATGAGCCATCAATGCCGGCCCGCCGAGCGCCTTCAGAGACGGCTTGCCCTCTGGAATATCGCGCTCGACCATCAAGGTGGCTTCGTCCAATGCGCCGTACTCGACCATCTCGTCAAAGCGTTGCTCGATCCGGTCACGCAGCCAATCCGGATCAGCATCAAGAACAATGGAGGCCCGTGTCTGTCCGAGCGGCAAAAGCGGCGGCGGGGTCTGCGCGGCCCATTCTGTAAGCGACTTTCCTGTGTGGACGTAGACCTCCCAAGCGCGAACCAGCCGACGCGGGTTCATCGGATCGACGCCGTCAGCTTTGGGATCAAGGCGCAGGAGTTCGGCATGAAAGGCCGCGCGTCCGAGTTGAGAGAGCTTTTCTTCGACGGCGGCACGGACTTCATCTGGTATCTCTGGGATCATCGACAAACCGCGCACAAGCGATGTGAAGTAAAGACCGGTTCCACCGACAATGATGGGCCGAACTTCAGCTTCGCGGGCTTCTTTCAGAACGCCATAGATTTCGCGCAGCCACGCGCCAACCGAATAGGCTTCTGACGGATCGATGTGGCCGTAAAGACGATGCGGGACTTGTTCTTCTTCATAAGACGATGGGCGCGCTGTCAGCAGGGACCACCCACCATAAACCTGCATCGAGTCGGCATTGACGATGACGCAATCACCCAACTGTTCGGCAAGTTCCAAAGCGAGGCTAGATTTCCCCGAAGCCGTCGGTCCGGCTATCAAGATGGGCTCAGTCATCGCGTCTCCATCTCCGAAATCGTCCCGTCTTCAATATGAATGATGCGGTCGGCCAAAGCGTCCGCTTCCGATTGGGCGTGTGTAACATATAATATGGGCGTGTTTGCCTCCGCCTTAAGACGGGCCAGATACGGCAAAATTTCTTTCTTCCGTGCGTCGTCCAGATTGGCCAAAGGTTCGTCCATGATCAACAGTTCTGGCGCCGCGAGAAGAGCCCGACCAATCGCCACGCGCTGCTTCTCACCACCAGAAAGCCGATGCGGTCTGCGTGTTAGAAGATGATCGACGCCCAAAAGCGCGACAACTTCTTTGACATCTGGTCGCCCGCCCTTTGGCAAAAGCGACCATCCATACAGTAAGTTTCGCTCAACGGTCATATGCGGAAAAAGCCGGGGTTCCTGAAAGACAACCCCAACCCGCCGCGCTTCCGGTGGGAGTGAAATGCCAGCGGCGGTATCGAGAAGAACGCGGTCGCCCAAACTTATTCTTCCCTCGTCAGGGCGACCTAAACCTGCGACGGCTTTGACGATCAGAGTTTTGCCTGAGCCTGACGGCCCGAAGAGGACCGTCGCACCGCTTTCGGCATGAAAGTCAACAGACAGCGCAAAACCGGGCCAACGCTTTTGCAGGCTAACATTCAGTGAACTCACGAGTCTCGCCCCGTCAGTTGGCGACGTGAACGGGCACTGAGCCACTCTGACAACGCGACGGCGATAAGAGCCACGATGGCTGATAACACCGCGAGCCGAAAGGCGGTCTCTTCGCCGTCGGGCGCTTGCAAAGCCGTATAGATTGCGAGCGGCAGGGTGCGGGTCTCGCCGGGGATATTGGCCGCAAACGCGATCGTCGCACCGAACTCTCCTAGCGCACGGGCAAAGCCGAGGATTGTCCCCGCGACCACACCGGGAACGGCGAGGGGGAGGGCGATAGTGAAAAACGTGCGTCGCCTGCTCGCACCGAGCGTTCTGGCCGCATTCTCGATCCCCGTATCGATTGCATCAAACGCCAGCCGGATTGCGCGGACCATCAGAGGAAATCCCATGACACCAGCGGCGATCGCCGCTGCAACCCAAGTAAACGCAATCGAAACACCAAAGGTCTCGCGCAAAATACCGCCCAGCCAACCGTTGCGACCGAATGTAAGCAAGAGCAGATAGCCCACGACGACGGGAGGAAGAACCAGCGGCAGGTGGATCACGCCTTCAAGCAGCCATTTCCCGAAGAAGTGCTTACGGGACAAGATCCACGCGATCCAAATGGCAAAAGGGAGCGCGATCAAAATCGCCACGCCAGCGACTTTCAGAGACAACCAAAGCGCGGTCCATTCTATCGGAGTGAGAGTCACGAAATCTCCAAAGAGCTACAACTCGTTGTAGCAGCCCGTCACGACGCGACAACAATCAATGCTTGCGAGCCGATGCAACGGGTTGATGCGATGCTTTCAGGTCGCTCGCGGCCCGAGAAAACACCCGCGTAGTTTGATTAATTGCAGGCGGTCAAAGAATGCTTCTTAACCCAGTACTGGGGTGGTGTTCTATTCCAATTCTTTGGAGACGAAGATGGGGTTAATACCGGAATTCAGCTTCTCTCGGTTGCGAGACATCGTCTTGTCGACCACGAAAACCAATGAAATCCTGTTTGAACGCTTGCCGTTGCGACAAGGCGAACGGTTGGATTCAGAACTTCTGAATTCAGCGATTGAGTTCTGGTTTGCCAATCATCGAGATGACGGCCCTCCAGAATGGTCCTGTTTCAAACCCGAGCAACACCCCGCGCTTCTGGCAAATATTATTCTATACGAACGATATGAGGGGACGCGCTATCTGACTCGATTGATTGGCGATGCCATCGTCGACTTTTTGCCGACCAACCATGCTGGTCGGTATCTCGACGAGGTGTTGCCGGTGGAACGTCTGAACGATGTCACGATGCGTTTGGATCGAACATTCGTCGATTGTTTGCCAAATTATGTCGAAAAAGCAAAGGTTTGGCAGTTCAGTGGTTCGTCATATGATTATAATGCGCTGAGCCTGCCTTTCATTACCCGTGAGACTGGCTGCGAGCGTGTGCTTTGTATCCTTGAATTTAATGTCGACCGGACCCCCCTCTAACGCCACTTCAGACCACCGAATTTGTTCATAATTCGTTCATATTGATTGCGCCTTCAGTCTCCGCTTGCATCCTGCGTGCGCCTCCGCTATTAGCCCGGTTCAATTCACAGACGCGCTTTCGGGCCAATCGGGGAGACATCCCGTGCGGTCCTTCCGGTGTCGAAAGACTCAAGGGCGTGTCGAGGATCAACCGGAAAGACGGAGAACAGGCAATGGCATTGCCCGAATTCACCATGCGTCAGCTTTTGGAAGCCGGCGTTCACTTTGGACACCAATCGCACCGCTGGAACCCTCGTATGGGTTCGTTTATCTACGGCGAGCGCAATGGCGTCCACATCATGGACCTTACCCAAACCGTTCCGCTGCTTCACAGCGCGTTGGTTGCCGTGCGCGATCAAGTCGCTAAGGGCGGACGTATCTTGTTCGTCGGCACGAAACGTCAGGCTCAAACGCCCGTTTCCGAGGCTGCTGAGCGGTGTGCGCAATACTACATGAACCACCGTTGGCTCGGCGGAACGTTGACGAACTGGACGACCGTTTCGAAGTCGATTTCGCAGTTGAAGTCGCTCGAAGCAGAATTCGGTGCGGACCAGTCCGGCTACACCAAGCGTGAGATGCTGTCGCGTCAGCGCCAGAAAGACAAGCTGTCTCTCGCCCTTGGTGGCATCAAGGAAATGGGCGGCGTGCCGGATATGCTCTTTGTGGTTGATACCAACAAAGAAGAACTGGCGATCAAAGAAGCCAACAAGCTCAAGATTCCAGTCGTCGCAGTTCTCGACACCAACTCCAACCCGGAGGGCGTCGATTTCCCAATTCCCGGAAACGACGATGCGAGCCGTGCGATCGCGCTCTATTGCGATTTGGTCGCCTCCGCTGCGCTGGACGGTATCAGTCAGGCGCAAGGCGCGTCGGGCATTGATATTGGTGCCATGGAAGAGCCGACGGCTGAGCCAGTCGCTGAAGCTGCCGCTTCTTGATTGAGTAGAGCGCGCTGCGGCGCGCTCACCCTTTTTGATATTCACACTTGGCGAGGCTGCTCGATGCGCCCGCCAGTAAAGCAAGGAGACGCATCATGGCGATTACCGCTGCGATGGTGAAGGAACTGCGCGACAAGACGGGCGCAGGCATGATGGACAGCAAAAAAGCACTGTCCGAGAACGATGGTGATATGGAAGCCGCAATCGACTGGTTGCGCGCAAAAGGCATCGCTAAGGCGGACAAAAAGGCTGGCCGTACTGCGGCTGAAGGCCTCGTCGGCGTTTCGGCATCGGGCACGTCCGGCGCTGCAGTCGAAGTGAACTCCGAGACTGACTTTGTTGCACGTAACGCTGACTTTCAGTCGATGGTTGCCGAGATTGCATCGGTTGCTTCGGGCGTTTCCGGCTCCGGCAATGACATCATTGCGGAAGTAAACGCAGCGACGCTGCCGTCCGCTGGCAAGTCGATCGAGGACCACATCAAGGATGCCGTAGGCACCATTGGTGAGAATATGAATGCCCGCCGTGCTGCGCGTCTGAGCGTCGATAACGGTGTGGTTGCTTCGTATGTCCACAACGCTGCAGCCACGGATATGGGTAAGATCGGTGTTCTGATCGCGCTTGAGTCGACTGGCGATGCTGAAAAACTGAACGAGTTTGGCCGCAAGGTCGCCATGCACGTCGCGGCAAACGCACCTGCGTCGCTGGATGTCGATGATCTCGATCCGGCACTTGTCGAGCGCGAGAAATCCGTTCTGACCGAACAAGCTCGGGAATCCGGTAAGCCAGACAACGTGATCGAAAAGATGATTGTTGGTCGGATGAACAAATTTTATCAGGAAGTTTGCCTGATGAAACAAGCGTTCGTCATGGACCCGGATATCACGGTCGAGAAGGCTGTTGAGAATGCCGCCGCCGAAGTCGGCGCGCCGGTCAAATTGGCCGCCTATGTGCGCCTCGCCGTAGGCGAAGGCATCGAGAAAGAAGAAGAAGACTTCGCCGCTGAAGTGGCGAAAACGATGGGCAGCTGAGGCTCATCTCAACAAAAGCAATCAAAGCGTCCGCTCGTCGGGCGCTTTTTTTGTCAAAGCTGTGGTCCAGAAGAAGCTTACCTACCGGGTAAAAACTGCTCTGATGGGGCACCTGTTTGACGCGGCTGAGGACGATTTCCGCGCTCTGCCTTTGACGACAGCCCCATTAAGCAATAGATCACGATCACTGGAATACGAACGGGACGGGGCAAGACCCGCTCTGTGATGAAAAGGGGATTCCCAATGGCTTTTGAACTTCCTGATCTGCCGTATTCGCACGATGCATTGGCGTCGAGCGGTATGTCTGAGGAAACGATGCAGTTTCACCACGATCTGCACCACAACGCCTATATTACCAAAGCCAACGAGCTGGTTGCTGGCACGGATATGGAGGGTAAATCCCTCGAAGAACTGATTAAGCTGACGTACCAAGACGCTGATAAACAGGGCTTGTTCAATCAGGTTTCGCAAGCGTGGAACCACAACGAGTTCTGGCACATGATGAAGCCAAACGGTGGCGGCGCAATGCCACCAGAGCTTGAAACCCGTATCGTTGCGGACTTTGGTTCCGTCGAAGGCTTCAAATCTGCGTTTACGGCGGCTGGTGCGGGCCAATTCGGTTCCGGTTGGGTTTGGCTGACCGAAGAGGCGGGTACGCTAAAAGTCATCGGGACACCAAACGGCGTGAACCCGCTTTGCCTGGGCCGTAACACGCTGCTCGGTTGCGATGTTTGGGAGCACAGCTACTACATCGATTACCGGAATAAGCGCCCGGCTTACCTTGAGAACTTCCTCGAAAAGCTGGTGAACTGGGAGAATGTTGCGGGCCGTCTCGCGACGTCGTAATCGTCTCAGATCGAGTTTTTAAAGCCCCGGCGATCACGCTGGGGCTTTTTTGTTGGAAATTGAGATAGTCTGACCAACATGGCCTCCATGACCCCCGCTGCTGTTGGTATCGGCTGCATGATTGCCGCGACCGCCACATGGGGCGTCTCGCCGCTGTATTACACGCTGATGAGCCATATTCCGCCGATGGAGGTCGTCGTCCACCGGATCGTCTGGTCATTGCCACCCATAGTTCTCTATGCGCTGGTGACCGGGCGCCGAGCGCGGTTTGTCGAGACGGGCCGAGAAAAACGTAAACTGGCGGCGCTGGCTCTTTCCACGACGGCGATATTCGTGAACTGGGTCTTGTTCATCTACGCCATCCAAATCGGTGAAACGGCGCAGGCAAGCTTTGGCTACTACATCTATCCGCTGGCCGTGCTGTTGCTGGGCGTCGCCGTCTTCAATGAACGGATCACAACGCTACAATGGCTGGCGGCAGGGATTGCAGCCATCGGCGTTCTCTGGATGGGTCTACGATTCGGCTCGGTTCCATGGATTTCATTGATCGTCATGGCAACATTTGCCCTCTATGGCGTGATCCGAAAGGCGGCGCAGGTCGGTCCGATGATCGGGGTCTTGTGGGAGCTGTTGCTAATCCTGCCGGTCTTGCTGGGGTATTGGATCTGGATTGGTGGTGGGCAGTTCTTTGTCGATTGGCGAGATGCCCTTCTGTTGATTGGCGGATCACTCTTCACCGGCATTCCGTTGATCCTCTTTGTTGAGGCGACAAAGCGGTTGAGGTTTGCGACGGTCGGGGTGCTATTTTACATCAACCCGACGCTGCAATTGGTATCGGCCTTGATCCTCGGCGAAGCCTTTGGATGGGACCGTGCCATTGGCTTTGGCCTTATATGGATTGCCGTTGCGCTTTATTGCGCCGAGCTCATCCGTCAGGACAGAGCCGCGCGGAGGCTCTCGATTGCGGCTTTGGGTGAGGACGCGACCTCGTAGTACCCTTTGAAGGTTTCTGCCATAAATTGACGCTCCGCCATGTGGTTCATCAGGGCGAGGAAGGGTTGCCAATAGCCGTCGATGTCGACCAAGGTCAGCGGCTTTTCATGCAGCCCAAGCTGCCGCCACGTCAGCGTCTCGATGGTCTCGTCCAACGTCCCTGGGCCACCCGGCAACACGAGGAAAGCGTCCGCCGTTGAGAACATGACCTTTTTGCGCTCGTGCATGGTCTCCGTGCGGATCGTGGCGGTCAGACCCATCGCTTCTCGTTCGACAAAGCGCAAGTGATGGGGGATGACGCCGATGACATCACCACACGCCTCGACACACGCTCGCGCCGATGCGCCCATCAAGCCAACATCGCCCGCACCATAGATCATCCGCCACCCCGCCTCTGCGATGCCACGTCCAATCGCCTCTGCAGCGTCGATATAGGCGGGATCAGAACCGGCGGAAGAGCCACAGTAAACACAAACGGTAGGCTTATCGGTCATTAACGGCGCTCCTGAATCAAAATTTCGCAAAAGAAAACCCCAGCGCAAGGCTGGGGTCAAATGGTTCGCAGTTCTATCGTTCGCTCAAGCTGCGTCGAGTTTTTCCACGTCTTCGTCTGGCGTTTCACGCTTGCTGAGCGCAGGGATTGGGATCAGCATGAACGCTGGCATATGGTCGCCAAGCCCTTTGACACGCGGGCCGCGATCATCGCGATCACGTCCTCGGCCACCCCGTTCGCGGCGGCGCGGTTCTTCGCGCTTTTTCTGGTTCTGGTTCTGATTTTTCGCCGGAGCAGCGGGTGCGCTCGGTGCGACGACGGCTTCGGGTTTTTCTTCAGCAGGCTCAACTGCAGGCGCAGCAGCTTTTGCCGCGCCATCGTCTTGTTTGCTGCGCGAACCCCGACGGGCGCGGCTGCGTTTTGGCTTTTCTTCTTCGACCGTTTCCACGTCGGCAACAGGCGCGACCGCTTTGCCTTCTCCCCCCGGTAGTTCGATGCGCGGAATTTCTTTCTTCAGCATCGTTTCGATCTGTTCGACGTATTTCGCCTCGTTGCTCGTGGCCAGCGTATACGCCTTGCCAGAGCGCCCAGCACGGCCCGTGCGGCCAATTCGGTGAACGTAATCTTCTGAATGGGTCGGAACGTCGAAGTTGAAGACGTGGCTCACAGCCGGAATATCTAGTCCGCGCGCTGCAACGTCCGAGGCAACAAGAAGGGTAATTCGATTTTCGCGGAAATCATCCAGCGTCGCCATCCGAACGCGTTGGTCTAGATCCCCGTGTAGCGATCCAACTGAGAAGCCGTGCTTTTGCAGCGACTTTTCCAGCACGCCAATATCGCGTTTGCGATTGCAGAAGATGATCGCGTTCGTAACCGCGTCGCCCTCGTCGTTGAGTATCGCACGCAAGGCATCCCGTTTGGCTTTCGGCAAGCCGTCTTTGCGTCCAGCACCAACAGAAAGAAGCCCTTGGGTAATCGTTTCGTTGGCCGATGAAGCGCGAGCAACCTCGACACGAACCGGATTGGACAGGAATTCTTGCGTCAGGCGCGTGATTTCTGGCGGCATGGTTGCCGAGAAGAACAACGTTTGGCGCGTGAACGGCGTCATTTTGAAGATACGCTCGATATCGGGGATAAAGCCCATGTCGAGCATCCGGTCGGCTTCGTCGACGACCATAATCTCGATACCCGAAAGCATCAGCTTTCCGCGCTCGACGTGATCGAGCAGACGTCCGGGCGTGGCGATCAGGACATCAACGCCCCGGTCGATCTTTTGGTCTTGTTCCTTGAACGAAACACCACCAATGAGCAGCGCCATCGAGAGTTTGACGTGCTTGGAATAGGTCTCAAAGTTCTCAGCAACCTGTGCCGCTAATTCGCGGGTCGGGGCGAGAACGAGGGTGCGAGGCATCCGTGCCCGCGCGCGGCCTTTGATCAGCCGATTAATCATTGGAATCGAGAAAGCAGCGGTCTTGCCGGTGCCTGTCTGCGCGATGCCAAGGACGTCTTTGCCTTCCAACGATGGAGGAATGGCTTCCGCTTGGATCGGCGTCGGAGACGTATAGCCCGTCTCGTCGATAGCTTTAAGAATCTTGGGGTCGAGGTTAAGCTCGCTAAAAGTCATCAATACCTACAAAGGGTTAGGTGAGGTTGCAAAAGTTCTGACTGCACTTCCTCAGAAGGATCGTATCCGTACGATCAGTTTCTTGCACTGCAAACTACTGATTTCGCATTAATTGTCAATTAACAGTGTTTATCACCCCGTTATTGCGGGGCGATTGCCGGTTCAAGTCTATATGCTGCGGCGCACAATAAGCGCTTGTTCGAAGAAACCTTCGATCTCGTCAAAACTGACCGAGCGGTATCCTGAACCCAACGGGTCGTTGTAAAACAGAGTGGCTTCGAGCCGACCATTAGGGAGGCGAAGCCATTCGATCCCGCGCACGACAATCATGTGGCGAATACCGACCGCCGCGTCATGGGGCGCGGGCCGAATGCGGATCAGCAAAGTCGCACCGGTTTGCAGGATGTCGTAGACCTCTTGCGGTTTGCGCGGAACGGTCGCTGTTTCGGCAGCCTGACCTCCAAACTGGCGAACGAGTTTGGCGATAGCTGGAATTTCGCCGGTCCTGGCGCAAACGCCTTCTCGATCATTGCAGCATTCTTCAACACCGATGCCATGGGCCATCGCGACGATCGCACATTGCGCCGGAGCGCGGCCATTGTTGACCCAACCAATCGCTTGCTGTGCGGCAGCGGCCCAGCACCACAATGGTTCTTCCTGAGGGATGTGAGGGATATTGTATTCGATCGACGACGGTGTCGTGAGCGATGCGCTGTATCCAGCGGGACTCGGCGTGTTCGAAAAAGAAAACCCGTTATCTGGCACCTGATTAACCTGCGGAGTCGAGCGCGTAGGCTTGACACGGGGGCGTGCAATAAACCCTTGGGCGCGCGGTGCAGGGCCGACGAGCCTCGGCATCCCCGGATTTAAGCGCTCCAATTCAGTGCGCGCTGGCGGGCGAGCGAGGTTGGTCCGCAACTGAGTTGTCGCGCTGGTGGCTGCGACTTGCGGTACAACAGGTATCGCGGTCGGCTCGCGTTCAGCTTTCAGTGCAGGCGCGCTCGGCAGGACATCGACGATTGTGGGTTCAACCGGAGTCGGGATTGATCGCGTAATCACGGTCGCAGAAGGTGCCTCGGGGCGTGCTGCGGTTAGCGGCGTCACAGGACGGCTTTGTGGCAGCGTTTGGGTCGGCGGTTTGGGTGCCGCTGCGAGAGCCTGCGCTGGCGCGCGAGGATTTTGAGTCGGAGCAGCGTCAGCCCGAACCAACGGATCGGTCTTTGCTGGGGTTTTAACCGCTGGTGCGGAGACCTGAACCTCCGGTGCCGCTGGCAGCTTTTCACCGGGGGCACACGCCGCCACGCTCACCGCCAAAGACGCTGCGAAGAGGGGAATCCGTTTACTCATGCTACCTCAGCCTTTCAAATAGGCGCTTTTTGTCGTCGAAGACGGTTAGCACATGCTTAATGGCGAAACGACGGCCTGACAGGTGGGCGCAGATTGAGACCGCAAGTGTTGCGCCATAGAGGCAGGTATGCGGAACAAGGAGAGCAGATGTTTATCGCGATGAACCGGTTCAAGGTGGTCAAGGGCCAAGAACAACAGTTCGAAGAGATCTGGCGAAATCGGGATTCGAAACTGGCTGAGGTGCCGGGGTTTCAATCCTTCCATATGTTGAAGGGCGACGAGTCAGAAGACCACGCGCTCTATGTGTCGCATTCGGTTTGGCGGGACAAGAGCGTCTTTCTCGATTGGACCCGATCTGACGCCTTTCGCGCGTCTCACAAAGGCGCAGGTGATCACCGCGCCGTCTACCTAGAACCCCCGGTGCTGGAGACGTTTGAAGCGCTCGATGGGATCTAAATTGGCGCAGGAGCCGGGGAGACCAAGTATGGCTTTGGAAATTCGACGAAGCCTCACGACGCTTCTGATGTGCTTTGTATGTATGCAGGCTCAAACGGCGGCGGCGGATGACGATGCCGTAACAATTGGGGGCGTTTCGTTATCGCTGATGACGCTCGATGCCCAGTGCATTCTGAAGATTGGTGGTGAACTTCAAAGTATGGATATTCCCGGACCATGCAGGTTCCTCCGGCGCAGTGCCGACAGTGCGCCTACATTCCACGACTATGATGGAACGAGCGTGGCATTGGTTGCGGGGGCGCCTGCCAATCGAGCCGACTTTTCGGCCTTCGAAGACTTGGAACCGTCGGATGAATGCTCGCATATCGGGCGCGGGATTATCGTCAAGAACGGTGAGGCTCATCTGACGGAGGTGTTCGTCTCTCCGCTCGGGTATTGCCCTAACATTGCGCCGGACGAGAAATTCTATTTCGGGATCGTGCACCCGGTAGAATAGTAATTCAAACTTCTAAGCCTCTGACTTCGTAATCCGGGCAGCGGTTGCTATCGGTCTTGAGATTGAGCGGTGTCAAAATTTGGATTGAGGAATCCCGATCAAACCATCAAACGGAGCAACCCGCCGGATCGCTCAGTAAGGGAATATCATCCGTACTGTTTCAGCAGCCGAACAGGGTTCGATCAAAATTGAATTCTGACGGAGCTGAACATTTGTCGCGTCGGTTTGGTACGGACCCGCTGGCCAAATTGTAAGGGTCGCCCGGCTGGCTCGACACGATCGTACTGATAGAGAGGCTCCGGTTTTGACATTGAAACTTGCCGCCGGTGGTCTTGGTGACGGGGTTGTATGTGTTCGACGGGTGACGCCAGCAAATCGCATCGCGCTCCGTATCGAGTTTCCATTCTTCGGCAACACCGCCAGTATTGCCGGGATACCAAAGCCAAGCCTTGCCATTGCTGGCGATGTAATTGACCTGGAATCCATGTTGTTTCGAAAACGAGAGATAAGTCGTTTCCGCTTGTGGGTAGTTATCGAACAGACCTCTTGAGCGAAACTCTGCCTGTGCCACTGCGCGCGGAGAACAATCAATCTTGGCACGAAGAAATTCTGCGTCTTTTACCGGAAGGACCACATCAGGTCCGATGACACCCTTTACAAAGCCGCCCATGTTTGTTGGGCAACCCGACGCAATTTGCCCCGCTGCCTCGATATTGTTGACCGTAAACTCGGAAGAGGGCGATGCAGGTCCGACGAGAACGAATGTCTTATCGGCGCTGACCCCAACATCGAAGGGCTGACCGTTGACGTTAACCGTCGTCCGCGCAGCCCATGTCGCTTTGGTCTCGGCCAGTTTTGCCGCTCTGACCTCCGGTGAAACGGTCGATCTGGATCGTTTAGACCCACAGGCGGCAATTGCGACGCACAAAACGATGAGAGCAGTTGTGACGTGAGCGCGCATTCAAATCATCCTGTCCGTTGGTTGTGGCTCAGTTCTGCAAGCGATCTGTCGTGTCGGTCAAGAGAGTAACATTCCAAAGAAAAAGCCGCCGGATTACTCCGGCGGCTTTGCGATTGTCAGTCGGTTGAAGAGGTTCAGACCTTAGGATCTTCTTCTTCGCCGGTCTGCTCTGGCTCTGCGTCGCCTTCGGGGGCATCGTCACCGCCAAGGTTGCTGAGATCAGCATCTTCATCGAACAGGGATTGAACGTCGAATTCAGCCGATTCAGCAGCTTCTTCTTCTGCGCGCATGTCGGCAATCGATCTGCCGTCTGCTTGAAGTTCAGCCTCTTCAGCGGAACGCGCAACGTTAGCAACAACGTTCGACGTTACTTCTGGGTGAAGAATGACGGCGATTTCATGCAGGCCAAGTTCTTTGATCGGTTGCTCAAGCTGAATTTGCTTGCGCTCGATCGTAAAGCCTTCGGCTTTCAGTTGATCCGCAACGTCGCGGGTCGAAACCGAACCGTACAGCGCGCCGGTTTCCGATGCCTGACGGATAACAACGAACTTGTGTCCGTCGATCTTGTTCGCTTCGGTCTGCGCTTCACCGCGCAGTTCGGCATTGCGAGCCTCAAGCGCGGCACGCTGCGCTTCAAACTTCGCGAGGTTCGCTTTGTTAGAGCGCAGGGCTTTGCCTTGCGGCAGCAAAAAGTTCCGTCCATAGCCACTTTTTACCGAGACGATTTCGCCCATGTTGCCGAGCTTTTCAACTCTCTCAAGAAGGATCACTTCCATGTCGGTTCTCCTTACTTGATCGCGTATGGCATCAGGGCAAGGAAGCGGGCGCGTTTGATCGCACGGGCGAGTTCACGCTGCTTCTTTGCCGAGACGGCGGTGATACGGGAAGGAACGATCTTGCCGCGCTCTGAGATGAAGCGTTGCAGCAGTTTTACGTCTTTATAGTCGATCTTCGGCGCGTTGTTGCCCGAAAACGGGCAAGACTTACGGCGGCGGAAGAACGGGCGTTTAGCAGGTCCAGCCATTTGTTATTCCTCCGTCTTTTCTTCTGCAGGTGCGGCCTCAGCCGCCGGTTTATCTGCCGCCGGTGCGTCGTCACGCTTCGGACGATCTTCGCGTGGTCCGCGATCGTCACGTCCCCGACCACCGCGACGGTCATCGCGGCCTGACTTATTCTGAAGGATGGCGCTGGGGCCTTCTTCATGCTCTTCAACGCGGAAGCTGACAGCGCGCATGACGTCTTCGTGCAAACGTTGCAGGCGCTCCATTTCCTGAACCGCTGCCGACGGCGCGTTGAGGCGCAGCATGGCGTAGTGACCTTTGCGGTTCTTGTTGATCTTGTACGCCATTGGGCGCACGCCCCAATACTCATGGTTCACGACACTGCCGCCGTTCTCCGTGATGATATTGGAAAATTCTTCAATCAGGCTTTCGGCCTGAGCGCCGGAAATATCCTGACGCGCGATCATGATATGCTCGTATAGAGGCATATTCAGTCCTTTAGCTGCAACGGCTTCAAAGCGTGGGGGCGAATGCTCCCCCCATCCCACGCACGAGCGGCCCGTTACTGATGTATCGGGAGGAAGCGGGTGTGTAGCGAGGTAATACGGGGATTGCAAGGGATTGGCGCTGGTAAAGAACCAGTTTTCGCAATTTTTCTGGTGCGGGTGCGGAATTGAGGTCAGAAGTCTCCGAATAGAGCGAATCCAGTAGCTTGGCGGACAGAGATCATATGGCGAAAGCACGGGCAACAATTGTGGTGGAAGACGCCGATGATGAACCCTCTGAGGCGTATCACTGGGTCATCGACTGGCTGATCCGTTGGGACAAGAACACGCGAATTGTCGGGTACGATTTTCGAGACTTGGAACACGTCTGGGACGTTGAGGGCGGCGCAGATGCGATTTCTGAGCTGCCCCCGAACCTGCTGCGCGAGAGCGCATGGTCGCGCGATGGCGGTAAAAAAGCGCCTGTTGGGAAGATGAAATTCTCCCTCTCGCGAGCAAAACGCCTGCGAAATCGAGCGCGGCGCGATAAGAAAGACGATAAAATCTCGTAAAATCTCGCCGCTCGTTCTCGATCGTCAGGCTTCTTCCTCCTTTTTGACCTCAGCACGGACCCAGCTCAAAAAGGCCTTCAGCGGTTTTCGGTGAGGGCCGGGGCGAGTGGCCATCCAATATCCAAGATCCGAAGTGGTTTCGTCGTCGAAGAGGGTCACGACCCGCCCTTCGGCCACGTCGTGTTCCAGCCAAGTTCGCCCAACATTGCCGACGCCTTCGCCCCGCCGGATCGCATCGACCACGAGGTTGCCCGGCATATGCAGGACATTGCGCGGACCCTCTTCTTCGACCCCATGCGCTTTGAGCCAGACACCGCGCTCGTCCATTCCCAGCTCTTGCACCCAGGGCAAGGCGGCGACGTCGGCAGGGGTCTCGACCTTCCGCCCCTCCAACAAGGCCTTCGCCGCGAACACGGCATGACCACCGTCCAGAACTTTCTCCGTTTCAAGCCCCGGCCATTGTCCTGCACCAAAGCGAAAGCCGATGTCATAGCCTTCCGCGATCAAGTCGATGGGCTGCGCAGTCGGATTGAGCATGATCTCAATTTCAGGATGTTCTGCGCGGAAGCTGCCCATCCTTGGCATCAGCCAGTTCGTCGCAAAGGTCGGGGTCAGCGTGATCTTCAAGGGCCGCTTAGCATCGTGTTCAGACAGAGCATCGACGGTCGCCTTGATCGTCGTTAGTCCGTCGCTCAGCCCCACTGCCAGTTGCCCACCCCGTTCCGTCGTTGTGACACCGCGTCCTTCGCGATTCATCAGTGGTATGCCAAACCAAGTCTCGAGTTTCTTCACCTGCTGCGCGATGGCGGCATGGGTTACGTTCAGCTCCGTCGCTGCGGCACTGAGGCTGCCGTGCCGGGCGGCGGCCTCAAAGGCGCGAATTGCGGTCAGTGGGGGTAATTTCATATGTTAGCCATTCTTACATATGTAAAATATCGCTGACTCGAAGCTTTGGCTGTTAACAGCTAAATATCAAGCATTGAAACTCAATGGAGGAAATGACCGATGCTTGATGTTCTCGCTTCAACTTACATGACAGCCAGTCGTATGGATCAATTTCTCGGGCAGGATTTTATGCACCGTAGCCCGCATATCGCTCAGCGCCTCCGCTATATTCACGGCCTCGATACCCCGGACCCAAGCCTAACGCGGCGTTGGCGTGGGCGTGTCGGAATGGACGGATCAATCGAACATGCCCGCAAGCCGTCCCGGATTATCAAGCTGAGCAGATCGGCCCTCCTGAAGGTCGGGCTGGCTCTGCGCCGCAGCGGTGAATGGCTGGAGCGGACTGCTGGGCCTTCGCCGGGCCTGCTCAAGATGCCAGATTGTGCCTGAGGATAGAGCCTTACTTGGAAGATGAGGCACCGCCATCAATCTTGACGAACGCCGACGTCATCTGCCCGAATTCAATCTTCACTTCATTTTCGGGCGGTTGGCCTTCAGACTGAGCGAGATGATCTCCCAATTCCAAAACAGCAACTCACCCTATACGGACCGCGAGCGGTTTTTTGACAACGCGATTCATGTCCTTGGTGTTGTATCCAGCGTCATTGGGATCGGCGCGCTCATTGGTCTTTCTGTTTTTTGGCGAGATGCGACAACCGTTCTGAGCGTCAGTATTTACGGGGTGTCCGTCGTTGCCGTTTTCGCAATTTCGGCGGCATATCATTTAATCGAAACTCCAGCGCTAAAGGCTATTTTTCGTCGGTTTGACCATGCCGCGATATTCGTCAAGATCGCTGGCACATACACGCCCTTCGCCTTGGTTCGCATCGGCGGGGATTACGGGTTGAAGTTGCTCGCGGTGGTCTGGGGTATCGCAATCGTTGGCGTCACTCTCAAACTCGGAGGATGGCGGTTCGGGGAGAAACTTTCGGCCACGCTTTATCTTGCCCAAGGATGGATGATTGTATTCGCCATCGGCCCGTTTCATGAGGCATTGGAGCCGTCAGAGCTAATTTTATGCATTGCTGGCGGTCTGCTCTACACCATCGGTGTCGGTTTTTTTCTGGCGACACGCTTGGCGTATCACAACGCGATATGGCACGCGTTCGTGCTGTCTGCCTCCACCTGTTTCTACGTGGCGATCCTCAAGGCGGTTGTTCTGCGCTGAGACGGCGCGTAAGGCTCTACCCATGCTGTCTGAAACATCCATCTCGCGCTCAAAGTCTATAACCGGACGCACTTGGACCTTCCCAAGTGCTGAAGTTGAACGTGCGGGTCTCGCCATCGCTCAGCGTCACGGATTGCCAGAGCTTGTTGGGCGCGTTCTGGCGATCAGAGGCGTTGAGAGTGACGACGCGCCGATCCACCTCGCACCCAGCTTACGGGACATGATGCCGGACCCCTCGGTGCTGGCGGATATGGACGTCGCGGCAGATCGATTGGCCCGAGCGGTCAAAGACAATGAGCGCATCGCTCTATTTGGTGATTATGACGTTGATGGCGGCGCGTCGGTCGCCGTCGTTCAGCGTTGGCTGCGAATGATGGGCCGATCCGCCACGCTTTATATCCCTGACCGTATCGATGAAGGCTACGGGCCAAATGTTCCGGCGATGCAAAAGCTTGCAAAGGAACATGCGCTCATCATCTGCCTTGACTGCGGCACGCTCAGTCACGAACCGGTTGCGGCGGCGGTTGCAGCCGGAGCAGACGTCATCGTCGCAGACCATCACCTTGCCGGAGAAACTCTTCCGGAGTGTACCGCCGTGGTGAACCCGAACCGTCAAGACGACGAGTCGGGGCTTGGACAGCTTTGTGCGGCGGGCGTGGCATTCCTGCTGCTGGCCGCAACCAATCGCGCGCTGCGCCCCGACTTTCCGGGCGGCAAGGAACCGAACCTTCTCGGTTTGCTCGATATGGTGGCACTGGCAACGGTTGCTGATGTTGCGCCGCTCACTGGATTGAATCGAGCATTCGTTCGACAAGGCCTCACGGTCATGCGCTCCCGTCAGAACGTTGGATTAAGAGCGTTGGCCGATGTCGCTCGGATGGATGCCGCGCCGACGGCCTTTCATCTTGGATTTTTACTAGGGCCAAGAGTCAATGCGGGTGGACGTGTCGGCAAAGCGGATTTAGGTGCGAGATTGTTAACCTGCGATAACGAGGAAGAGGCAATGGGCCTCGCCGCGATGCTCGACACGCATAACGCCGAACGCCGCGCCATCGAAGCCGAAGTCCAAGCCGCCGCCATTGCGCAAGTTGAGGCACGCGGTATCTCTGGCGGCCTCGTCTGGGCGGCAGGTGAGGGCTGGCATCCGGGTGTCGTCGGTATCGTCGCCAGTCGACTCAAAGAACAGTTTAACCGCCCCGCGATTGTCATTGGCCTCGCGGATGGCGAAGGAAAAGGATCGGGCCGTTCAATCGGCGGTGTCGATCTTGGGCGTGCGGTGCAGGCCGCGGTCAGTGCGGGATTTTTGCTCAAGGGCGGTGGGCACAAAATGGCAGCGGGTCTGACGTTGGCTGAAGACCAACTGCCTGACGCAATGGCGTGGCTTGATGAAGCACTCTCAAAGCAAGGCGCAGACCGCCTCGGGCCGCGTGATCTGACCTTGGACGGTTCGCTGTCACCACGCGGCGCGACGCTCGATCTGTGTGAGACGCTGGATCGCGCCGGCCCGTTCGGAGCGGGTGCCCCAGCGCCCCGCTTCGCCTTTCCGGGCGTTCAATTGATGGGCGCGCGCGAGGTCGGTGACGGACACCTTGCTGGGTCGATCTCATCTGCCGGAGGTCGACTCGATTTTATCGCCTTCCGCGCGTTTCAAACGGAACTCGGACCTGGGGTGATGAGCCTCAAAGGCGCGCCTGTTGACGCAGCAGGGCGTATTCAGATCGACGAATGGCGAGGAAGTCGGCGGGTAAAACTCCACTTGGCTGACATTGCGACGAGGGACCAATCATGAGCCGAGTCATCTTGATAACCGGTGGCAGCCGCGGCATCGGACGAGAAACCGCGCGGCTCTGCGGAGAGCGTGGCTGGTCCGTCGGCGTCAACTACGTTGGTAACGAAGCAGCGGCAGCGGAAACCGTTTCGTTGGTCGAAAGCGCGGGCGGCAAAGCAATCGCCCTGCGCGGCGATGTGGCGCAAGAGAACGACGTCATCGCGATGTTCGATAAAACCGAGACGGCGTTTGGCCCGATCACGGGTGTCTTCAATAACGCGGGCGTCCTCGATAACAAATCATCCGTCGCTGATCTGACGGTCCAGCGGATGAAACGGATCTTCGATACCAATGTGCTGGGCGCATATCTCGTGGCGCGACAAGCAGCGCGAATGATGCCACTCAGCAAAGGCGGGCAGGGCGGCAGTATCGTCAATATGTCTTCCCGCGCTGCGCCCCTTGGTTCGGCAAACGAGTATGTCGATTATGCAGGATCAAAAGGCGCAGTTGATACGCTCACGACGGGCCTCTCGAATGAACTGGCTGGCGACGGCGTGCGCGTTAACGCCGTTCGTCCCGGTTTGATCGAAACGGAAATTCATGCGAGTGGCGGCCAACCGGATCGCGCCACACGCCTTGGTGCGATGACGCCGATGGGTCGCCCCGGTACAGCGGCGGAAGTCGCCGAGGCGGTGATTTGGCTGCTAAGCGATGCGTCGTCGTATGTGACGGGCACCTTTTTAGATGTAAGTGGAGGACGCTAATTATGGCGACAGAACTGGATCATATCGTTGTCGGCTGTGCTGATCTCGTTTCAGGCGAGGCATGGATGGAAGACCTTTTGGGTCGACCCGCACAAGGGGGCGGCGAACACGTCGCGATGAGCACGCACAACAAAGTCTGGAGTCTAGGCTCATGCTTTCTCGAATTGATTGCGATCAATCCCGACGCGCCTGACCCGGGCCGTAAACGCTGGTTCTCTCTTGATGATCCTGCGGTTCAAAAGAAGCTGGCGATGGGGCCGCATTTGCTGACATGGGCTGTCCGGGTTGATGATATCGAAGCGGTTCAGGCGGCATCGCCGACGCCCCTTGGCGAGCTGCACGAGCTGGAGCGCGGCGATCTCAAGTGGAAAGTTCTGATTCCTGAAGATGGTGGTCTTCTACATGACGGCCATGTCCCACTCGTGATCCAATGGCTGACGCCGCATCCGGCGGAGCGCATGGACGATTCAGGTATGCGGCTGATGAGCCTCACAACCGCTCGTAATGAAACGACGTTACTGGATCGAACGCTTGAGGCGATCGGCGCGACCGGCCTGGCCACCGTCCAAAATACAGCCTTGTCGACATCGATAATGGCTGAGGTTTCGACAGAAGAGGGTAATGTCAGTTTCGTAGGCTAGGCCTACTTTCTACGTTTCAGATTTGAGCTGAACGCCTACTGCAAGGCATAAAAAAAGCCCCGCATCACTGCGGGGCTTTTCTTTATTGTGTCGTATCGAACTTAGCGTTTCTTGCGGCGCAGAAGGCCAGCAAGACCAGCTGCGATCAGCAGGAGTGGAGCCGGTGCAGGAACCTGACCACCACCGCTCGAGCTGCTGCTCGACGTAGAAGACGTGGACGACGTGCTCGAGGTGGTCATGCCCGAAGAAGAGCTGATACCCGAGGAAGTCATTCCGCTCGACGTCATGCCCGATGAGGTCATGCCGCTCGAAGTCAGGCCGCCCGAGCTCGAAGACGTGCTCGAAGTGGACGAGGTGCTCGACGTCGAGGACGTGCTTGAACCGGTGTTGCCCGACGAGGAAGCGTTGCCGCCCGAAGAAGAGCTGCTCGAACCGGTGCTCGAAGAAGAGCTGGAACCGTTAACGCCCGACGAGGAAGCGTTGCCACCCGAAGAAGAGCTGCTCGAACCGGTGCTCGAAGAAGAGCTGGAGCCGTTAGCGCCCGACGAGGAAGCGTTGCCACCCGAAGAGGAGCTGCTCGAACCGGTGCTCGAAGAAGAGCTGGAACCGTTAGCGCCCGACGAAGAAG
>CAZXMX010000022.1:0-26635 GCA_964641645.1 uncultured Neomegalonema sp. | reverse complement strand
TGGTCGTGGACCGTTTGGCCGACGGGTGATCAGACTTTTCGGCCTCGCAGGGCGATGTAGATTCCCGATCCGACAACCATGACCACGCCAAGCAAGGCCTCGGGTGGTGGGACTTCGGACCAGAGGATATAGGCAAAGAGACACGCTCCGAGGACATGCGTGTAATCGAAGAGCGTGAGGAAACTCGAATCCGCCAACTGATAGGCGCGTGTGAGACCGCCTACCCCTAGCACAGCACCAATCGCCAAGCCGCCCATCGTCGCGACGGCCTGCCATGGCGGGGTCGTCCATCCGCTAAAGATGAAAGGTGCCGCCGCATTTTGAACCGCACTTGGTTCATAGAGCGTCATCGCCGCCGCCCCTAGGCCGCCCATCAATCCGAAGGCTGTGAAGTTCGCGAAGAGTAGCGCGAGCGGCGACTCGTCTCGACATCGTTGGCGCGTGATAATGACTCCGCACGCGTAGAAGGCCCCGGCAATGAAGGGCAGCGCGACAACCCAATCCACATCGGAGCGGAAGGGTTGCAGGATGATGAGCGCACCGGCGAACCCGAACAGAACCGCCAAGGTGCGACGCCATCCCACCGGCTCACCCAAGAACAGCGCGGAGAACGCAAGGACGAAGAGCGGTGCCGAGAACAACCCCGCCGTGGCTTGCGCCATCGGCATCATCGGGATGGATGCGAAGAAGAACAACATCGAGATCGCCATCAGCGTCGCCCGCGCCGCGACCCAAACCGGCCTTTGCTGTCGCAATGTTTGGCCCGCCAACATCCAAGCCGCCGCCGCAACCATCGGCAGCGCAAACAGCGCTCGCAGAAAATGAAACTGCCAGACCGTGATGTCATCACTGACAAGCCGCACGAGGTTATCAACAAAGCTCATCAGGAACATGCTCGCCGAAAGAAGACAGGCGGCAAAGACAGGTCGGTCAGCGGTCATTCAGGTTCCTTCGGCAACGGCGTACTCTCACTGTCTTCAGACCATGGAACCTCCCCATAGTTTTGGGGCCGCGCTCTCGCTGGACGCCCTTCACGCCAAGCGACGAAACCGCCTGACCCTGCGATTAGCGCCATGCCAAGCCAAGTCATCCCAGAGGGCAACGTCTGCCACACGATGAAATCGAGAACCGGTACGATTGCAAGATAGATATATTCAAACGGTGCAATCTTGCTGGCATCAGCCATCTGATAGGCTCGAACACTCGATTGCATCCCAACGATATGAGTAAACGCTGTCACGATCAAAAGGCCAAATATCAACCAAGGAAGCGGTCCCCAACCGTTTGTCAAAGCGGGATACGACTCCCGAACCTCACTTGAAAACGGGATCAATCCAACAACCGACACCGCAATGATCGCGACAATGACATAAACCCCGTTGTGCACCATCGAGAGCGAGAACGCCGGATCAATCCGGCACCGCCAGCGCGTGACGACAACGCCCAATGCATAGAAAACAGCCGCGCCGACAGGCATCAACGCCGCGAGATTGAGATCTCCCCCTGGCTGAACAATACAAAGCACTCCCGCGAAGCCTACAACAATAGCGATGGCTCTGCGCGGACCAATCGGTTCGTTCAATAAGAGAGCCGCGAACAGCGTAATCAAAATAGGGCCAATAAAGAACGAGGCGCTCGCCTGCGACAAAGATAGAAACGGCAGTGAGGCATAGAAGAGGACATATGCTCCACACATAAAACAGCCTCGCGCAATCGGCCAAAACCATTGCGACGGCCACAACTCTCGCCGTTTGCCAACCGACACAGCGATAAGACAGAGTAGGACGAGAACGACAAGCGATCGGATTAACTGCGCCTGCCAAACCGAAGCAGACTCAACAATTTTTTTAACAAAAGCATCTTGAATCGAGAAGGCCACCATCGCTGTGACAATCAACAGGATCGCTCGCCGATCCTGCGAGCCGCCTTCAGTTTCCGATTGTCCAGTTTCCGGCGCAGACATCTTCCGCTCTTGACCTCAACAGGTTACTCTTTCCTCGAACAACGTGGAGCAAAGCAATGGACCCTATCGACGCCTTTCGCGACCTCCTGTTGTCGCTAGCGGACATTTATGAGCAAGAAGACCGCGAAGGCGGCCAGGCAATCGCGGAAGCCTATCGAGAAGGAGCGAAGACAACGACCCCCGCACCCTGCCCCCGCTATGACTCGATGGATATGATTATCCTCGCGGCAATGGAGCGGGCGCTCCATCCCGCCGCGAAAGCCGCGAGGCAAGCGCACTCTCTTTTGCCTTGGTCACGAACAGGAATCCTCGACGAGCAAATCGGCGAAGATGTTTCAGCGGTTTTCGCCGTCGCTACGCTCGTCGGTCCGGGTGCAATTATTGACCGCGATGACGTGCGTGGCGGCCTCTATGTGCAAAAATCCGGAGCGTTCTATCCTCCTCACGCTCATGATGCCGAGGAAACCTATGCGATGATTGCTGGCGCAGCGGACTGGCAGATTGATTTCGGAGACTGGCAACGTGCCGAGCCGGGAGATTTGATCCATCACCCTAGTGAGGCAGCTCACGCGACAAAAACAGGTGCCCTCCCGATCTTGGCTGCATGGCGTTGGAGCGGCGACATTTCTCCGTCGACGTATCGAATGGTGACAGAGGAAAGAACCGCGGGAGGAGTTTCAACATGAAATGGTTCATCAGATTTCTCGCAATCGGCTGCATTCTTTTAGGGATCGCCTTGTGTATCGCTATCGCGCAACCAACAAAGACCCCAGCCGCAGCCCTGACTTCCGTCAACGCGCCCTTCTCGCACGTCGACTTCAGTTCGCTACCAGCGCCAGAGACACACGCCGCGCGTGATGGCAAAGAGATTTTTTATCGCCTGTACCAAAGCGACTCTGAGGCCGCTGTCGCTTTACTTTTGCACGGTTCTTCCTCACACGGAAAAAGCCTACATCCTCTCGCTGCGGCGCTCGCCGCAAATGGCATCACGTCTTACACAATCGACATTCGAGGACATGGTGCGACCGGACGACGAGGAGATGTGGATTACATCGGACAGCCATCTGATGACATCACGGACATGCTCACGCTAATCGCGTCAAAGCATATGGATGCGCCGGTTTCCCTTGTAGGGTTTTCTTCTGGTGGAGGACTTGCACTGAACGCCGCGGGCCTCGGCCATGCCGACGATATTGCTCGGTTGGTTCTCTTGAGCCCGATGCTCGGTCCCGATCAACCTCCTTACACAGCGCAAAACCCACACAAATCGAAGGATAGCTGGGCAGTGCCCAACCTTCCAAGGATCATTGGTCTATCGATTCTGAACGGTTTTGGCATTCATGCGTTCGATGACCTCAAGGTCATCGCTTTCGCCGTTGGCGACATTGAAGATCTGACAGGTCACTACTCCCACCGTCTTTTGCTCAGTATGAATCCTCAGGACGCACCCGCTCTATTGAAGGCCGTACCAGCGCCGATCACGTTGATTGTCGGCGAAAAGGACGAACTTTTCGCAGCGAAAGCGTTTGAAGATGCTGTCCTTCCTGCCAGAGCTGACGCTGCAATCGAAATTGTGCCCAACCTCAATCATATTGAGTTGATTTTGAGTTCGTCAGCCCATGATGTCATCAGCGCGGCCATCTTGGATAAGGGCCTTTAAGGTACTGCACCACGATCAAGGTGAAAGCTTCCCTTTCTCGGTGCGTATGCTTTCACTCATGATGAAAAGCGTCCAATATTTCTATCTGCAAACTTTAGTGCTTCAAGTTAAATCAGACTCGCTTTTCCTCCATCGTACCAGCGTCGCCCCCTCACGCATCGCGTTAGACGAATTAACCAAACCGCCGTTAACTGCCTAACAAACATACAAGATTCACCATTCTAACCAGTGTATTTCCAACCCGCCCCTTAAACCAACTCTAACCCCTTTCTGGTCTAATCCCTCTCGTTGCCTCTGGACAAGGCGGCGTAGCAGGGGAAGATCAATGCGTGTTGTTAGCGTCTTCGGTACGCGACCCGAAGCGATAAAAATGGCCCCCGTGGTCAAGGCTCTTGAAGCCGCAGAAGGCATCGACTCCCGCGTCTGCCTGACCGGTCAGCATCGCGAGATGCTGGAGCAAGTCGTTCGCTTATTTGACCTGACACCCGATCATAACCTCGACGTCATGCAGGCCGCACAGGGGTTAACGCATGTCACCAGCGCCGTGCTCAGTGGCCTCGGCCCCGTGTTTGAAGAGATGAAGCCGGACGTTGTCCTCGTTCACGGCGATACGACGACAACCATGGCTGCAGCAATGGCTGCTTTTTATCAGCAGATCCCGGTTGGCCACGTTGAAGCGGGTCTGCGAACAGGCAACATCTATTCGCCGTGGCCCGAAGAGATGAACAGAAAGTTAACGGGCGGCCTCAGCACATTCCACTTTGCACCGACGGAAACGGCTCGCGCCAATCTCGCGCGCGAAGGAGTCGCCGCCGACCAAATCGAGGTCACTGGAAACACCGTCATCGACGCGCTCTATTGGGTTCGCGATAATCGGCTTGCCGCTTCGGATGCAGAAATGCAGGCCGCGTTCCCATTCCTGAACAGCGACAAGCGTCTCATCCTCGTCACGGGACACCGCCGCGAGAACCATGACGGCGGTATCGAGGGGATTTGTCGAGCCATGGCGGCTCTCGCTGAACGTGGCGATGTGCAGGTCGTTTATCCGGTTCACTTGAACCCGGTCGTTCAAGAGGCCGCACAGACAATTTTAGACGGCGTTAACGACGTTCACCTGATCCCGCCGCAGGATTACCTGCCTTTTGTCTGGTTGATGAACCGGTCCTACCTGATCGTCACAGATTCAGGCGGCATTCAAGAAGAAGCACCCAGCCTCGGCAAACCAGTCCTCGTCGCACGCGATACGACCGAACGTCCCGAAGCGGTCGAAGCCGGAACCGTTAAGCTAATCGGCGCCGACGCAGATGCCATTCAACGAGAGGCACGAATCCTGCTGGATGACTCCGCGATCTACGAACAGATGTCGCGCGCTCACAACCCTTACGGCGACGGAGAGGCCTCAGGCCGCATCGTCGCTCGCCTTCTGAAGGAACGCACAGATGGTTGATACTCCGAAGATTCACCTGCATGACGCCGCTAAAGTCGCGAAATATTCCGACCCAGCGTTCCAGAAACTAGCGGTCATTGGTCTGGGTTATATCGGTTTGCCAACCGCAGCCGTATTTGCTGATGCTGGTCTCGAAGTGGTTGGCGTTGACGTAAACCCTGCTGCAGTGGACTCGATCAATGCGGGACAACCGCACATCGTCGAACCAAATCTCGACCGCCTTTTGCAGGACGTCGTCGAGAAAAAGAACTTGCGTGCATCCCTCAAGGCAGAAGCAGCAGACGCTTTCATCGTCGCAGTTCCAACGCCGTTCAAAGACGACCATGTTCCGGATCTGAAATTCATCGAATCTGCGGCACGCGACATCGCGGCCTCACTCCGCCCGGGCAACCTCGTGATCCTCGAATCCACGATCCCCGTTGGCGCAACAGAAAAGATGGCAGCATGGCTCGCTGAAGAACGTCCAGACCTCACTTTCCCTCAAGACGTGGGCGAGGCATCAGACATTCGCATCGCGCACTGCCCTGAACGGGTATTGCCGGGACGCATCTTGATCGAAGTTATTGAGAATGACCGCGTTGTTGGTGGCATGACTCGCCGTTGTGCTGAGCGAGCCGCTGACCTCTATAAAACGGTCATTCGCGGAAACTGCCATATCACCGAGGCACGAACCGCTGAGATGGCCAAGCTGACCGAAAACGCCTTCCGCGATGTGAACATCGCTTTCGCCAACGAGCTTTCCTTGATTTGCGATCGCATGGAGATCGATGTCTGGGACTTGATCAAGATGGCGAACCTCCACCCGCGCGTAAACATCCTTCAGCCGGGACCTGGCGTCGGTGGTCACTGCATCGCAGTCGATCCCTGGTTCATCGTGGACAGCGCACCTGATCTCGCCAATGTCATTCGCACCGCTCGTGAAGTAAACGACGGCAAGCCTGAGTGGGTGATCAGCAAAGTTCTCGAAGCTGCCAAAGAATGTGGAAGCAATCCGACGATTGCCTGTCTTGGCCTCGCGTTTAAACCGAACGTCGATGACTTACGCGAAAGCCCTGCATTGGCGATTACGCAAAAGCTGGGCGGCATGGAGATGGGTAAGATCCTCGCCGTCGAACCGCACATCAATGCGCTTCCGAATGAGTTGGAGACCGCAGGTGTCACCCTCGCTCCATTGGATGAAGCCCTCGCCGCAGCCGATGTCGTTGTGCTGTTGGTCGATCACGCTCAGTTCCTAAAGGTCGAGCGGACTGCATTGGACGGTAAGGTCATCATTGATACGCGCGGTGCTTGGTAGCAAAACAATCGTTAGCGGGGCTTACATCCGATCCCGCAATCCATACCACACCATGCCAAGCACCAACGCGGGCCAGCGAAGCAAGTTGCCGCCCGGAAATGGAAGTGTCGGAACCGTCGCGAAGGTGTCGAACCGCGATGCCCGACCGTCGATGGCTTCCGCCGCCAGCTTTCCGGCAAGGGTCGCCATGGACACGCCGTGGCCAGAATACCCCGAAGCGCTGAGAATGTTTGGCGCGACACGGAGGAAATGAGGCATCCGACTGCGGGTGATCGCCAGCGTTCCACCCCAACCATAGTCAATTCGAACGTCTTTCAGTTGCGGGTAGATATCGAGCATTGGCTTGCGCACGTAGTTTTTGATGTCGCGTGCGAAGCGGTACCCATAACTCTCGCGACCACCAAACAGAAGCCGCTTGTCATCCGATAACCGCCAGTAATTGACGACGAACTTTGAGTCTGCGACCGCAACATCATCGCGGATCAGTTCGCTCGCCAACGCATCCGATAGCGGCTCGGTAGCGATGATGAAATTATTGATTGGCATGACGGACGCTGAGACCTTCTTCTCCAGATCGCCAAGGTAGCCGTTGCATGCGAGCAGAACATGCCCAGCGGTGACCGAACCCTTCGTCGTCGAGACGCGAACACTCTTTCCACTGGTAATGCCTGTGACACGGCTCAGTTCATGGATTCGAACACCGGCACCCTTTGCGGCTTGCGCCAGCCCCAACGCATATCGCAACGGATGTAAGTGCGCGGCATCGGTATCCAGCATGCCGGCATAGTATTTTTCGGTTCCGAGCATTCCTCTCAAATCTTTGCCGCTGACATACTTCATGCCGTCGTAATCATACTTTTCATTCAAATGATCGACTGCACGACGACTGTCATCTGAAAATTGTGGTTTGTGATCGACCAGCAAAATTCCGGGTTTGAGATGACAGTCGATGTCATGCTGCTTGATTAGCCCCTTAACCGTAGAGATGCTCTCCAATCCAAGATCAAACAGGCGTTTCGCTTGGGCATCCCCAAGCATCGCCTCAAGAGTCTGTTGATCTAAGCGTTGATCCGCCCCAGCCTGACCACCGTTTCGACCCGACGCACCCCAGCCGACACGCTGCGCGTCGAGAAGAACGACACTCAGTCCGCGTTTAGCACAATGCAGTGCGGCGGAAAGACCCGTGTATCCTCCGCCAACGATGCAAACATCGGCAGTGACATCCTCCGCCAGCGCGGCGAAGGGCTCAAGTGGGGCTGCACTCGCAGCGTAGTACGAGTCTGGATACTCTCCGAGCTTATCGTTTGCCGTTAGGAAGTCCACGCTCAAGCCGCGACCATCATGCCTTCGGCTTTCAGTTTGGCATGGGTTAAGTCGAGCGCCTTAGCAGCAAGGTCGATAAAGATATCAATCTCCGCTTTCGTCATGACAAGAGGTGGCGAGATAATCATGCTATCGCGAACCGCGCGCATGACGAGGCCGCTTTCAAAGCAAAATTCGCGGCAGATCATACCGACGGTCCCCTCGTCCGCCTTGAACCGGGCGCGAGCCGATTTGTCTGGGGTCAATTCAAGCGCACCAAACATACCGACAATGCGAGCCTCGCCCACGAGGGGGTGATCCGCAAGACCCATCCATTTTTCGCGCAAGTATGGCGCGGTCTCTTCTTTGACCGTATCGACAATCTTCTCTTCGGACAGGATCCTCAAATTCTCAAGCGCAGCGGCACAAGAGGCGGGATGGCCCGAATAGGTATAGCCGTGGATAAACTCGCCGCCCTTTTCCTCAAGAACGTCGGCAACACGGTCGCCCACGATACTCCCCCCGATGGGTAAATAGCCTGACGAGAGACCTTTCGCGATCGTCATGATGTCGGGCTTGATCCCGTAGTAGGTCGAACCGAACCACTCGCCCGTCCGGCCAAATCCGCAGATGACTTCATCGGCAATCAACAAAATTTCATGGGCGTCGCAGATGCGTTGAATTTCCGGCCAGTAACTATCTGGTGGAACGATAACGCCGCCCGCCCCTTGGATCGGTTCAGCAATGAAGGCGGCGACACGGTCTGCGCCAATGCGCTCGATGGCGCTTTCTAATTGTCGCGCACGTTCTAATCCAAACTCATTCGGGTCCGTATCCCCGCCCTCTCCGTACCAGTAAGGCTGATCGATATGCTCAATATCGGATAGCGGAGCGCCGCCCTGCGCGCGCATTGCAGACATCCCGCCCAGAGAAACGGCTCCAACTGTTGAGCCATGATAGCTGTTGTTTCGCCCGATGATGACCGTCTTTTCTGGTTTACCGAGACTCGTCCAGTAGTGGCGTGCCATCCGCAAATTCGTATCATTGGCGTCTGACCCCGAGACGCCAAAAAACACGCGATTGAACCCCTCAGGAGCAAGTTCAGCAACTGCATTGGACAACGCTATGACCGGTGGGTGCGTGGTCTGAAAGAACGTGTTGTAGTATGGAAGCCGTTCCATCTGCCGCGCGACGGCGTCAGCAATGCTCTTGCGACCGTATCCGACATTGACGCACCAAAGTCCCGCCATCGCATCGAGGATTTTGTTGCCATCGGAATCCCAAAGGTAAATTCCGTCCGCCTGCGAAATCACGCGAGCGCCTTTTCGATTGAGTTCACCGGTGTCGGTAAAGGGGTGAATGTGATGCGCCGCATCAAGAGATTGGAGCTCTTCGGTCGGCAGGTTTGTATCAGCGAGAAGCATAGTTTGGCTCCGAAACTTTAAGGTCGCAGGTGGCGACGAGCAATTCTAAACATTGAGGAGGAGGTGTTCCCGCTCCCACGGGCTGATGACTTGCAGAAATTCGTCGACTTCCTGCTGTTTGATCGATTTGTAAACTTGGCAAAACTCTTGGCCCAACACGTTGCGCACGGCTTCATCTTCATCCAGTGCTTCAATCGCAGCTCCCAAACCGCGCGGGAGCGCGTGAGGCAAATCGTAGGCAACGCCTTTGATTGGCTCGCGTGGTGTAACGCTGTTTTTCATTCCCAGATAGCCGCAGGCGAGGCTAGCGGCGATGCCAAGGTAGCTGTTACAGTCCATGCCTGCGACACGGTTCTCGACCCGACGGGCCTCCGGTTCAGAAAGCGGAATGCGCAAGCCAACCGTTCGATTGTCTCTCGCCCATTCTAAATTTACAGGCGCAGCATCGTCAGCCACAAAGCGACGGTAGGAGTTCACGTAAGGTGCCAGAAGGCAGATCACGGATGCGAGATGCTTTTGCTGTCCCCCAAGAAAACCATCAAAAAATGCACTTGCCGAGCCATCTGCTAGGCTGAAAACATTCTCGCCGGTCTTCGCATCCACGACACTTTGGTGAATGTGCATGGCGCTGCCCGGCTCGCCCTCCATCGGTTTTGCCATGAAGGTCGCGAAGCAATTATGACGCAGCGCCGCTTCTCGAATGGAGCGTTTGAAGAAAAAGATCTGGTCCGCGAGCGCCAGCGGATCGCCATGCTCAAAATTGATCTCAATCTGACCGGCACCCCCCTCTTGGATGATCGTATCAATTTCAAATCCTTGAGCTTCAGCAAAATCGTAGATGTCTTCGATAATGGAGCCGTATTCGTCGACAGCACTCATGGAGTAGGCTTGTCGTCCAATCCCTTCCCGACCGGTCCGTCCAATGGGGGGTTCAATAGGCATGTCAGGATCGGGGTTTGGCTTGGTAAGATAAAACTCTAACTCCGGCGCAACGACCGGCTTCCATCCCTCCGTCTCATAGAGGGAGAGAACACGTTTCAGGACATTACGCGGAGCAAAGGCAATAGGTTCTCCACTCCGAGTCTGCACATCGTGGACGACTTGCAGCGTAACATCAGAAGCCCAAGGTGCAGCGGTTCCGGTCTCGAAAACCGGTTTGAGGACCATATCGGACTCCGTCCATTGATCCCCCTCCATTCCTTCTACGTCCGCCCAGTCGCCGGTAATTGTCTGAAAGAAAATAGAGGCCGGCAGGAAGGTTTGAGTCCCCTTGACGAATTTTTTCCACGGCATCGCCTTCCCGCGCGCAATGCCAGCCAGATCAGAAACCACGCATTCCACTTCCTCGATGGGTCGGTCACCGAGCCAGTCGCGGAATGCTTGCGGGAGTTCATCAATCGTAACGGGCATGGAAACTTTCTCTCACGGTGGGAACGGCATGTAATTTTATGATCATATTTCAATCACCCCCTTTACGATCCCGAATTTCATGGCTCAATTGATCCAGACCTTGTGAGAGGTCACGCCGTATTGCGTTCCCCAATTCTTTGCCGTCCCCTCTTCGGATCGCATCAATGGCAGACTTATGATGGTCCGTCAGGTTCGACGTTCCCATACGACCGCAAACGACACGAAGGAACGGTCCGACCTGTAGCCACAGGCTCGTAACAATGGGCAAATAGACGGCCGAGTTTGAGGCCGTGTATATCTCAAAGTGAAATTGATAGTTCTGTTTCAAGTACGTCTTGATATCGCCGCTGGCGATCGCGGTATCAAGGCGAGCGTCAATTTTTTCCAGCCGCTCAGCCAAGCCATCATTCCCAAAAACAACCGCCTTCGCGGCTAAATTGGGTTCAAGGAGCAACCGAATCTCATACAGTTCGTCAAGTTGAGCGGGATCGATCTCAGGTACCGAAATTCTGCGATTGCCATGGAACTGAAGAGCTTGTTCGGCGGTCAACCTTCGAACCGCTTCGCGAACTGGCGTAATGCTTACACCGAGTTGTTCAGCAATTCCGAGCAGTGTTACGGCGTGCCCCGGAAGCAAATCTCCAAACAAAATCATCTCGCGCAAAGAGAGATACACCCGTTCATGCGTCGGCGGAGATATTGGGTCTGTTAGAACTGCAACGGACATTTCTCAATCCAACGAAAGAAAATCGGCACAAAACAAGCTAGCAGCAATACAACCATTCTGAACAGGATTATTTGATCAAATTTTTCTATTCACGCAGGAATGCATGCTGTTAGGCTGACGTCAGAAAATGATTCGGGAGATCATCGTGAAACTGTACGCTAACCTGAAAGCGCTCGCCGTCAGCGCAGCATTCTTGAGCACCACAGCGCTGGCTCAAGACGAAAAAGTCGTCAATGTCTACAACTGGTCTGACTACATTGACGAGTCTGTCCTTGAGAACTTCACAAAAGAAACAGGCATCAAAGTCCAGTACGACGTTTTCGACTCCAACGAGTTGCTGGAAACCAAAATGCTCGCGGGCAAGTCGGGCTATGATGTGGTCGTTCCAACGGGAACCTTCTTGAGCCGCCAAATCGAAGCCGGCGTTTTCCAGAAGCTGGATTTCTCAAAATTGCCGCATGCAGGAAACATGTGGGATGATGTAAAATCTGTAACAGCGGTCTACGATCCCGGCAATGCGTATTCAGTCAACTACATGTGGGGAACCACAGGTATCGGTTATAACGAAGAGAAAGTGAAAGAAGTTCTCGGAGCTGATGCACCGACAGACTCGCTGGCACTTTTCTTCGACCCAAAGAACATTGAAAAGCTATCTGCTTGCGGCGTTCATATGTTGGATGCGCCGACCGAAATTATTCCCGCTGCACTGAAATATATCGGTGAAGACCCCAACACGAAAGACATCGAGACGATCAAGAAAGCCGAGGACGTTCTTCTAGCGATCCGCCCTCACATTCTTAAGTTTCACTCATCCGAGTATATCAACGCCCTTGCTAATGGCGATATCTGCGCTGCCTTCGGTTGGTCCGGTGACGTGCTACAGGCTCGCGACCGCGCTGCAGAAGCAAATGCTGGCAACACCATTGCGTACAAAATTCCTAAAGAAGGCGCTCTGATGTGGTTCGACCAGATGGCCGTGCCTTCTGATGCGCCAAACCCTGAACTCGCGCACCAGTTCATTGATTACATTATGCGGGCCTACGTCGCCGCAGCAGCGTCAAACTACGTGAACTACGCGAACGGCAATAAGGCAGCGCAAGGTCTGCTGAATGATGGCGTGATCAACGACCCGGCGATTTACCCGTCAAATGAAACAATGAAGAACCTGTATTCGGTTACTGCTTATGCTCCAAAGGTGAATCGCGTCGTTACGCGCCTATGGACTAAAGTGAAGACCGGGCAATAAGGCCTGCGCAAAAGGGGTCTTGTCATGGTCAACGATTCAAACTTTAGACCGTGGGAAGACCCCAACGCTAAACCGCTGATCGACATTCGAAATGTGACGAAGCGGTTCGGCGCCTTCACGGCAATCGACGACCTTTCCCTAAAAATATACCCACGTGAGTTCTTCGCTATTCTAGGTCCGTCTGGCTGCGGGAAAACGACCTTGATGCGGATGCTTGGCGGTTTCGATGCGCCGACCGAAGGCTCGATTTTGCTTGAAGGTCAAGATTTGTCGGGAACATCTCCCGCACAGCGCCCCGTCAATATGATGTTCCAATCTTACGCTCTTTTTCCGCACCTGACGGTCAGCGACAACATTGCCTTTGGCTTGAAGCGTGAAAAGATGCCTAAGGCCGATATTCGCAACCGCGTCGAAGAGATGCTCGGCCTCGTACAGCTCACGGATCTTGCAAAGCGAAAGCCTCACCAGTTATCTGGCGGTCAGCGCCAGCGCGTTGCTCTGGCTCGCGCACTGGCCAAGCGACCCAAGCTATTATTGCTGGATGAGCCACTCGGAGCTTTGGACAAAAAGCTACGCGAAGCGACGCAGTTCGAATTGATGGGCATACAAGAGAAACTTGGCTGTACCTTTGTAATCGTGACACATGACCAAGAAGAGGCGATGACCGTTTCGTCTCGGATCGCCGTCATGGATCAGGGAGAGATCGCACAAGTGGCGCCGCCCGAAGCGATCTACGAGACCCCCTCCTCTCGCTACGTTGCCGACTTCATCGGTGATGTGAATATCATTGAAGGGCGTGTCGCTGCGGCAGATCAGGATGTCGTCACGTTGGATTGGCAAGAAGGTCAGCCTGCGATCAAAGCCGCCCCCAACCCGAACCTGACAAATGGACAAACGGCTTGGGTTTCCGTGCGCCCCGAGAAAATCAACATCGGGAAAGATCAACCAACCGCGGATAATGCTGTCAGCGGCAAGGTTCACGACATTGCATACCTCGGCAATGTCTCGACATATCACGTCGAGTTAGCCAATGGGCAAATCGTAAAGGCGCAAGAACCGAACCGCAACCGCGCGGGACAACGCACCATCAGTTGGGGCGATACGGCGTGGGTTAGTTGGTCTGCTGACGCCGGTGCGGTGCTGGTAGAATGAAGCCGTCACGCCTTGTCATCGCTATCCCCTATTTGTGGCTAGCGGTTCTGTTCCTCGCGCCGTTTTTCATCGTTATAAAGATGTCGCTGTCAGACCAAGCGGTCTCCATTCCACCCTACGCTCCGCAACTTGATCTCAGTGGAGGCTGGGAGGCCGTGAAAGGTTATTGGGCCGCGCTCGATTTTGAGAATTACGAGTGGCTGGCGGATGATCCGCTCTATATCAATTCCTTCAAATCTAGCCTTGTCATTGCAACCATCTCTACCCTCATCACACTTTGCGTCGCCTATCCAATTGCCTATGCATTGGCGTGTTCTCCGCAGCGCTGGCGGCCGCTTTTGGTTATGTTGGTGATCCTACCCTTCTGGACAAGTTTTCTCATCCGCGTCTACGCATGGATTGGAATATTGAAGACTGAAGGGTTGTTCAATCAACTCCTGCTGTCCGTCGGCGCAATCGCTGAACCACTAACAATCTTGAATACGAACACAGCGGTCTACATTGGGATTGTCTACAGCTACCTGCCGTTCATGGTGCTGCCGATCTATGCAACATTAGAGAAGATGGATTTCTCTTTGTTGGAAGCAGCTGAAGACCTTGGTTCGTCGCGCTTTAGCGCGTTCTGGCTTGTAACGTTACCGCTGTCACTTCCCGGTGTGATCGCAGGTAGTTTTCTTGTCTTCATTCCGGCCATGGGCGAATTTGTTATTCCCGACCTGCTCGGAGGATCAAATACTCTGATGATAGGAAAAACGCTATGGGTCGAATTTTTCTCTAACCGCGACTGGCCCGTCGCATCAGCTGTCGCAGTCGTTTTACTCGCCCTACTGATCATTCCGATCATGCTGTTCCAACGCCAACAACAAAAACTTTCGGAGGCTGTGTGATGGGGGCGCGCTTCTCTTGGTTTAACGCCACTTCAATCGCACTCGGGTTTGCATTTCTGTATATTCCGATTTTGATCCTCGTCATCTTCAGCTTTAACGAGTCAAAGCTGGTGACGGTCTGGGGTGGGTTCTCGACGAAGTGGTATCACGCCTTGCTACAAAACCAGTCATTCCTCGACGCGGCGTGGGTGACGTTGAAAGTGGCGCTGGTTACTGCAACCGTCGCAACGGCCATGGGGACAATGGCGGCCATGGTATTGGTACGCTCCGGACGTTTCAAAGGACGGACGCTGTTTACCGGAATGGTGTACGCGCCGCTGGTTATGCCTGAAGTAATTACGGGCCTGTCCCTCCTCTTGCTGTTCATTGCTTTGGGAATGGATCGCGGAGTGTTCACGATCATGCTCGCGCACATCACTTTTGCAATGTGCTTTGCGACCGTCGTCATATCCTCTCGGTTAGTGACGTTTGACCGTTCGTTAGAAGAGGCAGCAGAGGATCTTGGCGCCTCGCCGCTCGATACCTTTTTCTCCGTCACCTTGCCAATTATCGCGCCCGCCGTTGTCGCCGCATGGCTGCTGACGTTTACGCTATCGCTCGATGACCTTGTCATCGCGTCCTTTGTCTCTGGACCGGGCGCAACAACGCTACCAATGAAGATTTATAGTTCTGTGAGATTGGGTGTGACACCAGAAATCAACGCATTGTCCACTATTTTGATAACGGTTGTCGCGATCGGGGTGATCGTCGCATCTCTCGCAGGAAAACGGGCAGAGATGAACCGAGGCGAGGCACAGTGACCGATCAAGAACGCATCGATTCTTTCATCGCTCAGCATCCAAACCTTGACCGAGTCGAATTGCTCTTCCCCGATATGAACGGTGTCATGAGGGGGAAGTGGCTGCCCGCAAGTGCTGTCGACAAACTGCTGACCGATGGCGTTCGGTTACCGATGTCCACTTACGCGCTCGATATATTTGGCGAGGACGTCGAAGCAACCCAGCTCGCGACGGCAATTGGTGACCCTGATGGGTTCGGACGCCCTGTATTGGAAACACTTAAACTCGTTCCATGGACGCAGGATACGGCGCAGGTCATTGTTACGTTGAATGACCCCGACGGCGCAGCCTGCATCTATGATCCGCGAACCCACCTAGCACTTCAGGTTGCGCGGTTGGATGCTCTTGGTTTTACCCCGGTGGTGGCGACCGAACTAGAGTTTTACATTCATCAAAAAGTCGACAGTGGCGGTGCACCGCCTATTCCTCCTGAGGGGCTAGCAGGCTCACAGGTTTACGATCTGAACGCGACCGCCTCTTTGGAACCCTTGCTCAACGACATTCGTCAATTCTGCGACGTGCAAGGCATCCCGGCGGATACCCTGATCGCAGAGTTCGGCCCAGGCCAATTCGAGATCAACTTCAACCATGTTCCTGATGCATTAGCCGCCGCAGACCACGCGATACTGTTTAAGCGTTTGGTGCGAGAAACCGCTCGTAAGCACGACCTCTCTGCAACCTTCATGGCGAAGCCTTACGGTGCCCCCCCCGGAAGCGGGATGCATGTTCATGTTAGCCTGTTGGATAAAGAAGGTCAGAACATCTTCAGCGCGGAACACGACATTGCCGAGCCGCTAAAGCATGCGGTTGGGGGCCTTCTTGGTTCGATGCGAGAGTTTCAGGCAATCTTTGCTCCCCATGCAAACTCTTATCGGCGCTTTCAACCCGGATCATATGCGCCGACGGCGTTAAATTGGGGGATGGATCATCGCGGCGTCGCCGTTCGTGTCCCTGCGACAAAGGGCAACGCAGCACGGTTAGAGCACCGCATCTGCGGAGCCGATGTAAACCCTTATCTCGCGCTTACCGCGATTCTTGGCGGTATTGCAGACGGGTTAGAGGCGAACACCGATCCTGGTGCTGCATTGATGCAAGGCGATGGCTCTGAAGGTGCGCGCTTACATCATGATTGGACCAATGCGGTGGATGAGTTCGAACAATCATCAAACGCACGCCGGATCTTTGGGGACGAATATGTGCGGGTTTACACAGCTTGTCGCCGCCATGAGATTGCACAGCTTTCGACAATGATCTCGGAAGCGGAGTACAAAACCTACCTGCATAAACTGTGAGGCTTTATGACCGAAGTGAAAGGTGATTTCTCGTTTCGCGGCGGCGTCAAAGGCCGTCCGCTAGAGATGACCTATGGCGGCGCGTTGAGCTTTATGCGGCGAAAATACACGCGCGATCTGAACGGCGTTGATGTCGTGGTGAGCGGCGTGCCATATGATGCGTCCGTCACGAACCGCCCCGGCTGTCGGTTTGGACCTCAAGCGATCCGCGCAGCATCGACGCAAATCTCCGAGCTCGACTCGTTTCCGTGGGGTTTCAGTATTTTTGAGCACCTCGGGATTGTCGATTACGGCGATTGCTTTATCGACCCCCACCATCCGGAAACAGTGCCGGTATCGATTGAGGCCCATGCCGACGAAATCCTTGCCAGCGGCGCAAAGATGCTGACGCTTGGCGGTGATCACTTCGTCGCCTACCCGCTTATTAAGGCTCACGCAAAAGTCCACGGTCCTGTGGCGTTGCTCCAATTCGATGCCCATTGCGACACGTGGGCAGATGACGGGCGCAGGCTCGACCACGGAACAATGTTTGCGCGCGCCGCGGCAGAAGGGATCATTGATGTTTCGAAGTCGACGCAGGTCGGATTGCGAACGTATAACGACAGTGACCACGGCTTTGAGATTCTGACCGCGCCGTGGGTTCATCGGAACGGCATTGATGCTGCGATCGATGTTGTGCGCGAACGCGTAGGGGACGCTCCGCTCTATGTGTCATTCGATGTGGACGGTATGGACCCGGCGTATGCTCCGGGCACGGGAACGCCTGTCGTCGGCGGGCTAGCCTCGTGGCAAGCGCTTGAGTTGATCCGAGGCCTCAAAGGCCTCAATCTGATCGGAATGGATGTGGTCGAGGTCTCACCACCATATGATCATGCCGAAATCACCGCGCTCGCGGCGGCTACCGTCGCGCACGATTGGTTATGCCTACTCGCGGAAGCGAAGGGCGCACAGCCAGCGCCCGTCGGACGAATTTAGGAACAGACGGCGCGAGCCAAAGCTCTAACGGATGTCTCGGTGGTCCCCTCGTCGAGCGAAATCATCTGAACAGGTCGAACCGTGTTGCCGAGCAATCTATCGCTTGCGGTTCTGACCGACAGGAGATTTGGAGTCACCGGCGTATCGTACTCGACAATTCCGAGATACGCGAAGGAGAGCGGCGCGCATTGCACCGCATACTCAACGAAAGAGCTCGAACCATCGGTACGACTGTAAGACGCGATGGCGCCAACTTTAGCGGCATCGAGTTCTCGGAGTTCGACAACGCGTTCAATTGTACCATCGGCGTATGTCGCAGAATATTTTAGACCGCCGCCCGCATGCGCAAAACCGCCTAGCAGGCCGATGCCAATGATGAAGACTGATTGTTTGAACACTGTTGAACTCCGTCTTGCGTACCAATCTAACCGCGCCCGCACCCCATATCGAATAGTCTGACAACTGAGTCATTTTCGAGATTAGCGTCAAGCTCTGTCAAGGAAAGCCCGCCAATGCGATCCGTCAGCAACGAATTGCTGTAGGTTATAACTTTGGCGGCTTCTTCTTCACGCGATGCATTAACGGGAAGATCGAAGGTCATGCCAAGATAGGCATATTGCTCTTTCGCACAATCGACGCCCATTTCCATCAGGATCGCCGAGTCGCCGTTGATGATCTCGATCATCTGAGCTGTCAGCGATTCAGTGAAGGGTCGATCCGACAGAATCGTGTACTCAGCGCCATTCTTGTCGGTGAAACTGTTTCGTTCATCCGCGAAGGCGCTGCTACCGCTCAAGGCCAAGAAACCAACCGCAAGGGGAAGGATCCGCATCGTCGTTTGCTCCCATTTCATCGCAAATGACAATGGTGCATTCGTCAAAAAAGAAAAGCCCCAGCGCAAGGCCGGGGCTTTCCGTGTTTCAAATGTCGCAAGGCCTAAAGGGCAGCTTCAAGCTTCGGTACCGCGTCGAACAAGTCCGCCACGAGACCGTAGTCAGCGACTTGGAAGATCGGCGCTTCTTCGTCTTTGTTGATTGCAACGATGACCTTGGAGTCCTTCATACCGGCTAGGTGCTGGATCGCACCTGAAATTCCGACAGCGATGTAGAGGTCGGGCGCTACGACCTTACCTGTTTGACCCACTTGATAATCGTTCGGGGCGTAGCCGGAGTCCACTGCAGCACGCGACGCACCAACAGCGGCGCCGAGCTTATCCGCGACTTTATCGATGATTTCGAAGTTTTCCTTCGATCCCATGCCACGACCGCCAGAGATCACGATCTTCGCAGACGTCAGTTCTGGACGATCGGACGAAACCACTTTATCCTCGACCCATTCGGACAGACCAGGATTCCCTGCTGCTGCAATCTCTTCAACGGAAGCAGAACCGCCCTCACCCGCCGCATCAAAGGATGCGCCGCGCACAGTGATGACTTTCTTGGGGTCCGCCGATTTAACCGTCGCCATTGCGTTGCCCGCATAGATCGGGCGCTCAAACGTATCAGCTGCTTCAACCGCAGAGATGTCGGAGATCATGTTCGTGTCGAGCAGTGCGGCAACACGAGGCATCACGTTCTTACCCGTCGTGGTCGCACCCGCGACGAGGTGTTCGTAATCGCCAGCAAGGCTAACAATCAAGTCGGCCAAAGGCTCGGCGAGATCGTTACCGTATGCGGCGTCGGACGCGCAAAGCACCTTTGCCACTCCGTCCAATTTGGCCGCTTGCTCGGCAACGCCCTTGCAGCCGCTACCGGCGCAAAGAATGTGGATATCGCCGCCCATAGCTTGTGCAGCGGTGACAGACTTAGCCGTCTGATCATTGAGATTTTCGTTGTCGTGGTCTGCGAGAAGAAGAACAGCCATTAGATTACCCCCGCTTCGGTTTTCAGTTTCTCAACCAGTTCCTCAACGGAACCGACAATGACGCCGGCTTGACGTGCCGGAGGCTCACTCACTTTTATGATCGAGAGGCGCGGTGCGACATCGACGCCGTAATCGGCGGGTGTCTTCGTATCCATAGGTTTCTTTTTCGCCTTCATGATGTTTGGCAGCGACGCATAACGCGGCTCGTTCAGGCGGAGATCAACGGTGACAACGGCTGGCATATTCACTTTGATGACTTGCAAACCGCCGTCGACTTCACGCGTTACAGTCGCTTTGTCGCCTTCGATCTCAACCGCCGAAGCAAAGGTCGCCTGCGACCAACCGAGCAGAGCCGAGAGCATCTGCCCCGTCGCGTTAGCGTCATTATCGATGGCTTGTTTGCCCAGCAGGACCATCCCCGGCTGTTCCTCTTCGACGATGCCCTTGAGAATTTTGGCAACCGTCAGAGGTTCAATATCGTTCTCAACGTTATCGGTCGCCGTGACGAGGATCGCGCGGTCTGCGCCCATTGCGAGAGCTGTACGCAGCGTCTCTTGGTTTTTTTCAACACCAATCGAGACAACAACGATCTCTTCGACCTGACCCGCTTCTTTCATGCGGATCGCTTGCTCAACCGAGATTTCGTCGAAGGGGTTCATCGACATCTTCACGTTGGCCAGATCGACGCCCGTTTGATCCGCTTTCACCCGAACTTTCACGTTGTAGTCGATCACCCGCTTAACGGGGACAAGTACCTTCATTTTGAGACCTTTCGCATCACGAATTTGGCGCAGGCTTACGCGAGCTTATTGCAGCGCGGTAGCGCGGTTCGGACTTGGAATAGCGCAAGAATACGACTGAGCGCGAGGGGGAATCGTCGCAGCAGGTTAGAAATATGAAAAATTGGACAGATTTTTCATCTCATTGGCCGACACGCGATGGAATTCCGACGAATCTGACCAAAACCAAGGCGCAAAGGCGCTCCTTCAACATTTTGCAAGCATTGAATCGTACCGTACGTCGATCGGGAATCATCTTATCGACCACCTAACGGTCTGAAATGATAAGGAAACATACCTCAAGTGGACCTTTTTCGCGCTGTTTGGGTTTTTCTAGCCGACCTTGGAACCGACATCTTCGCGAATGTTGGGCTACGACTGTTTCCAATCTATCTACTTTCGACAGCAGTCATCGCGTATCTGATCTATCGACGAGTACCCGAGCCAAAGAAGCAGGGGTTCTGGAAGTTTCTCGTCCCCGCGGAGTTCTACAAAAGCAATTCCACCATGGTCGATGTAAAGCTGTTCCTTGTCGGTCGAATTTTGACAGGCTTTGGACTGTTTCGCGTTGGCCTCACTCTCGCAGTCGTTGTTTTTGTCCTAACGTTACTGTCAACAATTACCGGTCAGGATCGATCTAGCGCATCACCGTCAAACGCAGACATTGCACTGGCGACGATCGTTGTGCTCGTCGCCAGCGACTTTTGCGTATATTGGATTCACCGCATCCATCATGAGCATCCCGCCTTATGGCCATTTCATGCGGTACATCATTCGGCGGAAACCATGACGCCGATAACGGTCTATAGAAAACATCCGGTCTATGACCTAATTGGAGCTGTCTTTCGCGGCCTTCTACTGGGGACGGTCCAAGGTGTTTTGCTATTTTGGACCACTGATACAATTAGCATTTGGGCAATTGGCGGCGCGAACGGCTTCTACATTCTATTCAACATGCTCGGCAGTAACCTGCGGCATTCGCATATCTGGATGGGGTTTGGTCCCGTATTGAGCTACATTTTCATCTCTCCAGCTCAACACCAAATTCACCACAGCCGCGCCATCGCGCACCACAATAAAAATTATGGAGAAATTCTTGCCATCTGGGATTTAATGTTTGGGACTCTTTACGTACCGCAGTGTGAAGAGAAACTTGAGTTCGGGCTCGCAGACAGGAATGGCAAACCCCTCACGCAACCGCATAATACTCTCCGCGAAGCGATGGTCCAACCTTTTATAGCTAGCGCGAGAGCAATCCGAAAAAAGCTATCGGCTCAGCGATGAACCGGAACTTTTCGCTCTACTTGGATGTAATGCGGCTCGCGGCCGCTATTCTCGTGCTGCTTTCACATTTCGCCTACCCTCGATTTTCGGATGGCGATTGGATGATTATCCGAAAATTAAACCTTGGCAGTGACGCCGTAGTCTTATTTTTTGTCCTGTCCGGATTCGTGATCGCATTTGCCGCCGAAAGAAGAGATCGCGATGCATCGACCTTTGCATTTAACCGGGCAACGCGGCTTTATTCGGTCGTCATCCCTGCAATGATCCTGACGCTGCTTTGCGACAGCATTGCAAGAACAGCCGTACCGGGCGCTTACGACGATGTATTCTGGTATGGAACTGAGTCGATCCCAAAACAAATTTTGTCCGTTCTTACATTCTCTCACGAGGGCTGGGGGAACGGCGTGCGTTTCGGCACGAACGGTCCATTGTGGTCGCTTGGATATGAAGCATGGTATTACGCGTTCTTCGGCGCACTCTTTTTCATGAAGGGACGTTCGCGCATCGCCATCGCCGCCATGATCGCTGTCCTTGCGGGTCCGCGCGTAATGCTGCTGCTACCTGCTTGGTGGGCGGGAGTAGTTCTCTGGAATAGCCTTAAAGCGAATAAAGGAATTCCACCTTCCATTGCGACGTTTATGACCATCGTCCCACTGGTACTCTATTTGACATGCCTCGTGTTATCAGTGCCTCAGTTCTTGAAAATTCTAACAATTATGGCCATCGGATCTGATGCAATCGTTTGGCTGAGATTCTCCGATGAATTCGTTTGGAACGCTTTGGTAGGTCTCTTGGTTGCGGTGCACTTTCGAGGCGTATGGCATTTGTGCGAACAAGCTTCGCGCGATGTCAGCAAAAAAGCAGAACGCGCGATCCGTTGGCTCGCGGGAGCCACATTTTCAATTTACGTCGTTCACTATCCCGTCATGCAAATGCTTGATGTCATTCTACCCGAGACCTTAATGATGCGGCAGGCAGTACTACTAGGGTTGGTTTTACTTGCCTGTTTTGCTTTTGCCGAATTTTTCGAGCGTCGGTTAGATTTGGTCCGTCGGCTCAGCGTTCGCTTGATTCCGAAATTTTCACCTGCCAGCTGAACCTTCTCGAAGTTCTCTCACAGATTTCTTTTACAGAATGATTTGAACCTTTTCGGCTCCGTCACCGACTATCCTTCTGAGTAGTCCGAGGATGGCAAAATGAGCCAAGGCAATACAGATCGCGTGTATGACGAGTTGCTCGTCACGTTGGTCCGTGAGGGGAACTTGGAGGCAGGGGAGCGTTTAGCCTCCCGATGGCAGCCCCGATTGCTTCGCACGGCTCGACGCCTCCTCAACGATCAGGAGCAAGCGAAAGATGTCGTTCAGGAAGCATGGGTTGGAATTTGCCGAGGTTGGTTGTCGCTGGATGATCCCGCGAAGTTTCCGGCATGGGCGTATTCGATTTTGCACCGAAAATGTGCCGACCGCATTAGGACGGCGCAAAGGGTGCGGGCGCATGAAATGGATGCGATGCCGGATATTGCGGTCAAAAGCGGTGTCGAAAGCGCCGTTTCGATTGCCCAGGCCCTCCCGCAACTCAGTCCCGAAATGCGAGTCGCCGCCATTCTCTACTTTTCTGAGGGCTTAACCCTTACCGAAATTGCGACCGCGACTGACGTTCCCGTTGGGACTGCTAAGTCACGAATTTTTCACGCTCGCCAACGCTTGAAGGCGATTTTGGATGGAGAAACTTTATGACCGATTTCGATGCGAAACTCCGCGATTCACTCAATGCCGACGACGAGCAGTTTCTAAGGACCCTAGAGGATGACCGAGGCCTGTTCACCCAACTCGGCGAGACGTTGCACGGACCGCTGCGGTTCTGGACGCGACTGGTCTTCGTCGTCACTTTCTTAGTCTCCGCAATCGCGCTATACGCTGCTTACAAAGCGTTCGCAGCCGACGCATTGCGAGAGACAGTACTGTGGTCTGCTGGCGCAGTTGCCGGATTCAATGGCGTTTCGGCACTGAAGCAATGGCTGTTCGAGCGGATGAACCACCTCGCCGTCTTGCGCGAGTTGAAAAAAATCGAGCTGAAGCTATCCCGGATTGAGGGGTGATCTCCTCAAATCCCCAGATGTAGTTTTGGCTTCCAGAATGGTCTGAACAATTCGATCTTGGGGCAGCGGTCCATGACGACTTTCATACCGGCGTCTTCAGCGAGCTTTGCTGCAGCATGATCGACAACACCGATTTGTCCCCAAAGGACCTTCGCGCCGATCGTGATCGCTTCTTTCGCGACACCCATTAGGTCCTCGGGGCGTCGGAAGACCTCGACCATATCGACGGGTCGGTCGATGGATTCTAGTGACGGATAGACTTTAATGCCGCGTATTTCGGTGAGGCCGGGTCGTGGATTTACGGGGATCATGTCGTAGCCGGTTTCGTGCAACACACGCAGCACGCCATACGAAAACTTCGTCTTGTCAGGGCTAGCGCCAACCATCGCGATGGTCTTTACGGACTTGAGGATGCCTTGCAGGTATTCCTCGGAGTAAGGTTGAGTGTGATCCATCTCACTAATCCTTCGGCGAGGCGATATCCGCCTTGAGCTCGTGGGGTTGCAACGGGTCGAGGAATGGGTTGCGATAAAGCTGATCGTGACTCTCGACCCCGATCTCCAGTGTGATGTCGGTCGTCGGTCGCGCGACGCACAGAATAACGTAGCCGTTCTCAATCTGACGATTGTTCAGAGCCACTTGCGCGGCTTGATTCACTTCGCCCTCGGTCAACTTTGCAGCACAGGTTATGCAGCCACCATATTTGCAGCCGTAGGGCAAGTCGACGCCCTGCTCTCTCAAGCTGTCCAGCAAGGGACGCCGCGGATCGACTTCGTAGCGCGCACCTTCACGATTTGCGATCGTTACCGTACGCATCATAGCCAGATGTCGCTTGTGCAATCGCCGCCGGGATAGCGGGTTTCATGGCAACGACTCGGACCGTTCGGTTCATTGCCAAAGTCGACCACGAAGTTTGGATCAATCTCCATACCACCGTTTTCGGTATCGCAGTTGACCATCAACATGCATCCGCCGTTCGTCCGGATTTCTGGATAAAACTGGTTATCCCACGTGCTGAACAAGGACGTCGTGACATAGAGACGCTTTCCATCGAGAGAAAGCTGGATCATCTGAGGTCCGCCTGTGACCTTAACGCCATTTACCTCCGGCGCTTTGTCGAGCAAGCCGCCCATCCAGACTTGTCCCGTTAGTTTAGCATTGTGCGGATCGGAGATGTCGTACTGACGGATATCCCCATGCAACCAGTTACACAGGTAGAGGTATTTGTCGTCCATACTGAGCAGAATGACCGAGATGACGCCCGGGACGGGGATTGGCCATTCGGGGTGCGGTTCGTTGCCGACATCGACAATCTTTTCCCACTGCCACTTGCCTGCATCGTCTTTCCACCAATGAATAATGTTCGCCGACAGCGCCGCACCGACAAAACCGTGCGTGCTATCAGGGTCATGATGGAAACGGACTTCGAGAGGGATGAGGCCATCTTCGCCGAGGTAGAAGGTTTCCTTCGGTTCTTTTTTCTCAAAGTCCCAAAGGTGAATCTCACGTCCGTACTTCAAATGGCCGACTTCTTCCAAGTCGAAGCCCGGCATGAAGGTGTTGGGTGCGGCCCATTCGGATGAAACCATCACGTTGTGGCGGGGCTGATACCAAAAATCATAACCAAACTTGATGTCACCCATCGAGTTTTCCCACCGGCCAACGATGTTGAAATCTTTGTCCAGATGCAGATAACCGCCGGGAGCATTGCCCTGCGCATCGCCGAGCATCGAGATGATGATCTCAGACCCAAGGCAGTGAATCGTGTGCGGTGCGGAGAGGTTCGTCTTTGCCTTGACCTCGGCTCCATCGATTACCTTAAACAAGGTCGGATTGCGTGGGTCTGTCGCGCAATCGATGATGTGCAGATTGGTCGAGCGCACGCCCGGAACGATGAGGTACTTTCGAGCCATCGAGGCGTCATCAAAACATGATGAGCAAGCGTTCCAACCCATATGATGCAACTCGTCGCCAATACCCGGCATCTCGCATCGCGAAATGACTTGGCTATAGGTCGGACTATCCGGATCATTATCGATTGTCGCGAGATAGTCAGGCTTTTGAATGCCCGTACCCGTATATATTGCGATGGTATAGAGCAGTTTTTCGCGTGGGGCTTTCATCGCCTCTGCAGGGGACGCATAGCCCGGTCCACAACACTCCATACCCGCACTCCGATCCCATCGCTATTTCACAGCGATTCCATGTTTAACATGCGTACCGAGTAAGGTAAGTTGGCAAATCCGACAGATTTGATAGGAAAGCGTCGTTTGGATCGGCGACGATACTTAGCGGTTCGCTCCGGGTACCCAGAGCACGTCATCTTTGCCGCCATTGTTCGCGATGCGAGAGGCAACGAAGAACCAATCGGATAGGCGATTGACGTACTTTACCGCATCTTCGTTGACGCTCTCTATCGTCGCCAGCTCGACGATGCGGCGTTCGGCACGTCGCGAAACGGTTCTGCAAAGGTGAAGAGAAGCTGCAAGGGCGGACCCGCCCGGCAAAACGAAAGATCGCAACGGCTCAAGATCGGCATTCATTTTGTCGATCTCGGCCTCAAGGCGCTCCGTTTGCGCGGCGGTCATCCGCAAAGGCGTGTATTCCGCCTCGTTATCTTTTTCCATATTGGGGCGACACAAGTCAGCGCCGAGGTCAAAGAGATCGTTCTGGATACGGCTAAGCGCTTCATCCATTTCCCCGCTCGCATGTTGCCGAGCCAGCCCCACAGTTGCATTGGTCTCGTCTGCGCCGCCATAGGCATCGACACGCAATGAGTACTTGGCGACCCGTTGACCGTCACCGAGGGCTGTCTCGCCAGCGTCTCCGGTCTTGGTATAGATTTTACTGAGGACGACCATGTTTCAGCTCCGACCGACTAAGGTGACGAGAATAAAGATGAGACCAACAGCGAGGGCCTGCAACCCAATCCGCCACCACATCATACGATTGGATTTGCGTGCGCCATCCGCGCCGCCTTTACCAAAGTTGCC
>CAZXMX010000021.1:0-26678 GCA_964641645.1 uncultured Neomegalonema sp. | reverse complement strand
ACTTCGCCGATAACGACGGCTCTTTCAGGAATGCCAGTGGCAATCCGAATGAAGGACTCTATTCCGCGATGGGTTTTCGCGGATGAGCCGAAGAGGTGCGATCGACCGCAAGGGCCGATCGCTGATGTGTCGCTTGGGATCGATGTTTCGATCCGCTGCGATTACTTCTCCCACATATTCTCCCACCACGGTTTTTTCTGTACCTGTGGCGCGGCGGGCGGCGTTTGTCCGTTGTCTCGCATCTTGGCACGGATGTCGTTGACATCCCATCCCGTTAGGGAAGCGAGTTGCGTTGCCTCGGTTTCGAAACGATCTTGCAAGCGGCGCGCATAGTCTGCCCCGGCCTCGCAACTCAAATCGCCCTTGAACGGATTGCGCATGACGTAGCGGCCCTGAAAGTTCTGGCGGTTGCCTGTCTCTTGGAACTTCAGGTCTTCAGGGAACGTTTCAGCGTCGTATCGCATATGAAGGCGGGTCACGAAAGCATCGCGGGCTTGCCCACCGGGACGAGGCTTGGGTGCGATAATCTGACCGTTCGTGCCGATGCGCGGCTTTTGATCACCGCCAATCCAATACGCACCCAGCTCGCGGAGTTGATCTTGCGACAGCGGATCCGCCGCGCAGGGATCGCACCAGTTCATATCCCATGCGTATTCGAGGATCGTGGATGGACCTTCGCGCTCGACGGTTTTCGCATACATGGCCTTATAGAATTTGCCGAACTCCTCATCGGATTTCAGGAACAGAGGCAGGTCCATATCCGTTGGGATTTTAGCGGTGCGGTAGTTAGTGCTCTCGACACGGCCCTTGCGGGTGAGTGTGTAGAGGATCAGATCTTGCTTGCCCTTGGCGTTCACCGTGCCGAGTCGGATGGGCAGCATGAAGCGGTCATGCTCGAAGGCCAGTTGGATGGGGCGGAGGAATTCACCGCCGAGCTTGGCTTTCTCTTCGAGGTTCACCTTGGCAACGAAGAACTTCATATCCTGCGCGATATAGCTCGCGAGAACGTCGCGGGCTTTCGGCGGAACCTTGTAGCCCTCTTGATCGAGCCATGTTTGAAGACCATCGGATTGGGTCGCCGAGAGGATGACAATGTCATACTCACCGATGGTATATTCGGCCTCGATGGTCACGCCGAGGGACTCTGCGACGGCAACCCCATCCTCCACCGCTGACAGGGGCGCGCTCGCGTTCTTAAACGTGCGTTGCAGGTACTCGATCTCGCGGCACGGATCGGGGTCGTGGTATTCGACCAAGCGCGGTGCGGTGTAGGCATCAAGGTGATCAACCGTAGATTTCTTGCCGATGTTGATCTGGCTTTCCTGCAAAACCACAGGAGTCGGGACCACCATCGCGAACTCGGTCGGGTCGCCTTGATAGTCGTTGACCATCGTGATGACCGTGCGATTGCCATCGCGGGCCATGACGACTTTTGATGCCTCGTTGAAAAGGTTGGCGTCGGCTTTCGCTACGTAAAATCCGCAGAAGGCAGCGGCATGAGGGGCCGCCCAAAAGAGGCCGACTGCTGAAATGGCAGCAGCCAATGGTTTGAGAAACTTACGCATACTGAGGCTCCTTGGATTCGCGCCAGCGGGCGCGCTCTGCGGGGAAAAACTGATCGAGGATGGGCACGAGTGGTGCGGTGAGGATCAGGGCGAGGATCACCCCATCCGCTCGGTAAAAATCGAAGACGATGAACGCGCCAACCGCTGCGGTCAGCATGGCGTGGATCAACCTTGCTGGCCTTGCATTCGGCGTCGTCATCGGGTCAGAAATCATAAAGAACGCGAAGATCAACAGCGCGCCGGACTGCAATTGATGCAACGGGATCGCCATCGGCTCGCCGTACCAGAGCGCCCGCCCCAAAAGGATAGCAGCAAAACTGCCGAGGTACATGAGGGATACATCCCAACGCTTTGCTTTGCCCGTAACCATCAGGCCGAGCGCGGCCAGCGTGACGGCGAACCACCCCGCTGCACCCCATTGGCCCGGAGAAATCCACACACCGGCGCTGCTGAGCGCAAGAACGACGATGGCGAAATTGGCAGGGTTGAAGATGTGTTTTCCGCCGACGCGGATCGCGAACTTCGAACCGATGGCGATTACGCCCGCCAAGATTGACCACGCGAGCTGATCAGTCCTGAGAAGCAACGTAAGTGAAGCCGCCGTAATCAAAGGGCTGCGCCAATCAAAACGGCTATAGACAATCCAGCAACAAAGGGCCTGGGTCGCGAGGGTCGCGCCTAGAACGCCGAGGACATGCCAAATAGGGATGTTGAAATCGAAAACGGTGATGCCGAGCAGGATGAGCACAAACAATACTGCGATCTGCGCATGACGCGCATCTCTCAGGAAACTCCTGACTAGATACATAGCCCGCTCCCCAGCATCACCGTCCCGTGAAGACCGTACCAGAGAAAGCGGCGAGACTGTGTGCGGAACGGGGCATATTACGTTCCCCTTCAGCGCTGGTTTCATCACTCCCTCCTGTCGCGGTTTTCAAAGGTCTGACGCGCACGAGGTCACGATCCTTGGCGTGAGGAGACATTTTTCTCGATTTTTTTCGCCGAGGCGGTGAGGGTGCCTAAAATTCTGTGTCTGGAGACGGTTTATGTTCCTCGAAATATTCACGATGTCGGGCCTGAGCGTCCTGTCGACGATGTTTGTCTTCGCCATCGGGCTGTTCGTGCTCGCCATTGCGATTATGTTCGTCATCGACGTGACTCAGAGGCACGACGCGGTGCGGCGGAACTATCCGGTGATCGGGCGGTTCAGAAAGCTGTTCTCCACACTCGGCGAGTTTTTCCGCCAGTATTTCTTCGCGATGGACCGCGAGGAGATGCCTTTCAACCGTGCCGAACGCGATTGGATCGAAAAGTCCGCGGAGGGCGTGAACAACATGACGGCGTTCGGCTCCACGCGGAACCTCACCAGCGTCGGCACGCCGATTTTTGTCAACCACCCATTCCCAACGCTCGATGATGAAGCGATCAACCCGCCGCCAGTCACCATCGGCCAGCACTGTCGCACGCCTTACGAGGCGGACTCGATCATCAATATTTCCGGCATGAGCTATGGCGCTTTATCCAAGCCCGCCGTGCAGGCCTTATCGAAAGGCGCCAAGCTGGCGGGATGTTGGTTCAACACCGGCGAAGGCGGCCTCGCGCCCTATCACCTCGAAGGCGGCTGTGACGTTGTCTTTCAGATCGGAACGGCGAAATACGGCGTTCGGGATAAGGAGGGCAATCTCAGCGATGAAAAGCTGCGAGAAGCCGCCGCTCATGAACAAGTCAAGATGTTCGAGCTGAAACTCAGCCAGGGTGCCAAGCCCGGCAAGGGTGGAATCCTACCTGGTAGCAAGGTCAACGCGCGGATCGCCGAGATTCGCGGTATTGAAGAAGGCCAAGACTCGATCTCGCCAAACCGGCATGTCGAGTTAAAAACCATCAGCGACATCCTCGACATGATCGGACACATCCGGGAAGTGACCGGCAAGCCTTGTGGGTTCAAGACAGTCATCGGTGATGCGGGATGGCTCGATGAGATGTTTGAAGAAGTGAACCGACGGGGGCTAGAAAGCGCGCCGGACTTTATCGCGGTTGATGGCGGCGATGGCGGGACCGGTGCGGCACCAATGCCGCTGATGGATAACGTCGGCCTCCCCTTGCGCGAGGCCTTGTTGCTGGCCGCAGACAGCCGTGACAAGAACGGACTGTCCAAGCGGATACGGCTGATCGCATCTGGCAAGCTGCTGACGCCCGCTGACGCGGCTTGGGCATTCTGTGCCGGAGCTGATTTCGTGGTGACGGCGCGCGGGTTCATGTTCGCCTTGGGCTGCATTCAATCGCTCAAATGCAACAAGAACACCTGCCCAACCGGAATCACGACACACGACCGCCGATTGCAAAAGGGTCTCAACGTCGAGGAGAAATCGGTGCGCGTGAAAAACTTCGTCGGCAAGTTGCGCTACGGCGTGGGGCTTATCTCGCACTCATGCGGGGTAACGGAACCCCGCATGTTACGGCGACATCATGTGCGCGTGGTTCAGGACACGGGACGATCCATCCCGCTGAGCGAAATGTATCCACCGGTGGGTGAAGACTCCCGAGCGTCCTAGCGGGCCAAAAAGTTCTAGATGATCGCGTCTTCAAACACATCGCGGGAGACGCGAACGCCATCCTCCCACACTTCATTGATCTGATACCAAGAGTACTGATTGTCAGGGTCGGTATAGACCCGCGCACTTAGCACCCCGAGTTCGAAATCATCTTGGCGGACGCGGCCATCGTCGTAGAGAGCAATGGTCTCGGTTCTCTCACCCTGCTCGTCAAAGCGTGTTTCGATTTCTCGCCAAACAAAAGCATCTGCTTGGTCGGCACGAACGCTTAATTGTAGATAGCTTTCGCCTGATGAATCCGTGCCATAGCTCAGACGGGTCTGTGATCCGTTATCATACGTCAGTTGCCGCTTAGCCAGAAGACCCTGTTCGTAAGTGTTCGTCTGATCGCGCCAAGAATACTGATCACCCTGATCAGTCACCACCCGCTCGACAAGCAGGCCTGATTCAAAGCTGTCTTCGAGCACGCGACCGTCATTGTATTCAATTGTCGTGTTGGTTTTGTCACCGCTCGCTTCAAAGCGCGTCTCGATGCTCTGCCAAGAAAAAGCGTCGCCGCCTTCGGATTGATCCGTACGAAGGTTCGATTGGATATAGGTATCGCCCGATGCGTCTAATCCGTACGAAAGAACCGTCTGTGTTCCGTTGTCGTAAGCCAAAACTTGTTCGGTCCGGACACCCTCTTCATAAGTGTGGGTCTGGGTTTGCCAAGATTTGGTGTCGGCGGCATCCGACAAAAAGACCTCGGTCCGCACGCCTCCGTTCTGATAGGCCGTGCGTTCTAATCCGGAGTCGTAGACGGTTAGAATGGCATCCTCTTGGCGCTCTTCGTCAAACCAATATGTAATCGACTGCCAATTTTTTAGGTTTGCTGCATCCTCGGTTGTACTCGATTGGAGAACGTAATCGACGCCTTCGACGGCGACGAAACTACGTGCCTCGATGAAACCGTCGTCGCGAATTTCGCGCTCTTGAAACTGATCCCCGTTGGTAGTGCGAAAAATTGCAGTCCAGTCAGAAGCGTCGTTAAGATCGGAAAGCGTTTGCGTAACGATCGGGTCAGCTAGAACGTCACTCGCTGGCTGGGTGAGTGTCCAACTCGCGACACCTGATTCAAAAACCTTCTCCGTTAGCTCGAAGACGATCTCATGATGAGCTGGATCGAAAACTTGCTTCTCACCAACGGTCTCGCGGGCCCGGTAAACGGTATCCGGCAATGCTTGATCGGAAGAGAACACCCCGTCACGAAGTTTGATCTCGGACCAAGTCTCGCCACCATCACTCGACGCTTCCCACGTCCATCCAAGCGGGTCGATTTCATTGCCGCCCTTGGCAATCACCAAGGTTCCCGCTTCATTCATTTCTATTCTTGGAATAGATAATATTGTCATGTCTGCCCCCCGAAAAATCGTTAGCGACAGTTTAAATTGTTGACTGCCCCAGCGACAGATCATCGCAGATCATGTTTGAGTTTTGGTTATCAGCTTGCGGTTTCGCCCGACTTTAAGCCAGCGATCTATCTAAAATTGCTCGATAACCGTCTCCACCATCCAATTATGGACGCATATGCCGTGCGCGCGCTCCGCGCTCGATCGCAGCGGCATTGAGCCGGTCAAGGCTCAAACCTTGACGCAACTCTTCAAGCAACCGCATCTCGCCAATAGCCACGGACCCGTCCGCCGCCGCGACATCGCAAGCCAAAGCGTAGGCGGTTTCGTAAAGATGATCTGGCAACGCTGACTTCACGAGGCCGACGAGGCTCTCGACCCCATCCTCTTCTTCCATGAACGCTTGCACCGTGTCGATGATGCCATCGATACGATCGGTATCATATGCCTTGAAGACGGGGAGCAAGTTCACTGTGGCCGTAATCTCGCGATACTCTTTTTCCGACATAAGGTCATCAGAGATTGCCGTGACAAAGGTCACCGCGATCAAGGCATCCTGCGGGCTCATCGGGCTGATGTTGTTTGTCACGGTCGAAATTCCTTCAAATTCTGTACTGAGCGAGGCGATCATAATAGGGTCTGCACTGCTCCGCCAGTGATTGGAGGTGATCGGGCAGCGGTCGGTCAGGGCGCGGTCTGGCGAGACCGGTCGAAGCCTCCACAGATTTGTACCAATGCGCTGCCCAAACGCCGTCGGAGTCTCGCCCGCCCGCTGGCCAAGACAACATCGCGGGATCAAAGGCAATCCCAACGCCATCGCAAAGGCGTGCGAGAGCATTCTCAGGATCCTTAAGGATGTCATCTGATTCCATCACGACCGGCGCTGAGCCGGTGGCTTGCGCAACGCGATCGAACAGCTCGGCTTGTTCTTTGAAGCCAACGTCCCGCAGTTCGATCTGCGTGTGGCGATCATGGTACGATGCGAGGACGGCTTCAGGGCGGCGGATCAGAAAAGCGTTGGTGACTTGATCGAGCCAATCAAGATTCATCTGCGGCAGCATGTGATGAGTCATGTGCTTTTGATAATGAAGCGTCGGTTGAGCGCCGTGGCGGTTCATCGCGAGCGGTGTCACCGTGCAGTCGGTTACGACTTTGCGCCAGTCCTTCGACTCGCCCGCCGCAATAATCTCCTCGCGCATGGGATGAGCCAATCCCGTTTCAGCAAGATACCAAGCGTAAAAAGGTTCATCCCAAACCGCACAATCGACGCGGTTCTCAAAAGCCCGCATCATCGCCGTCGAAATATTTCGAGGCCCCGACCACATGGCCAAGCGGGTAATCGGCTTTGTCATTCGCTTCCCTCAATCTTCGTCAAGGGACTAAAGACAAAAAAAGCGGCCTCCGCAATCCGCGAAAGCCGCTTTAAAGGGTTGGTCGGGTCTAAATACTAGCCAGCCAAGACAACATCGCCGGCCCGATCACCAAGGCGCTTTTCAAGCGCACCGCGCATTTTCTTGAGGGCTTGCGTCTCCAATTGGCGAACCCGCTCTTTCGAGAGGCCAAGCTGACCGCCCAAACATTCGAGCGTGGAAGGGTCTTCGGAAAGTTTCCGCTCTTCGATAATCATACGCTCCCGGTCGCTGAGAACTTCGAGCGCCTCGCCGATCCAGAGCTGCGTGCGGGAAAAGTCTTCTTCTGCGGCCACAGCTTCGGAAGAAACTGGCGCGTCATCTTCAATGGTTTCCAACCACTCCCGGCCCTCTTCGTCTCCTTGAGGGGTATTGAGGGAGTAATCCGATCCGCCAAGGCGTGCTTCCATCATTTCAACATCATGGAGCGGGACGCGGAGGGCTTTCGCGACCGCTTCACGAGACTCTTGGCTCATCAGGCCGAATTGGCGGTCCTGCTCGTCGAACTCGCGCTCCTTTTCAGCCCGCAAGCGACGGAGGTTGAAGAAGAGAGCCTTTTGCGAGGAGGTCGATCCGGTGCGCACCAACGACCAGTTCCGCATGACAAAGTCCTGAATGGAGGCTTTGATCCACCAAACAGCGTAGGTCGAGAACCGAACGCCGCGATCGGGGTCAAACCGTTCTGCTGCCTTCATCAGACCAATGGCACCCTCTTGGATCAAATCACTCATCGGCGCGCCGTAGCGGCGATACTTCGCCGCGACTGAAATCGCGAGACGCATATAAGCGTTCGTGAGTTGGTGTAGCGCTTCGGTGTCGTCCTCATCACGCCAGCGACGGGCCAACGCAGTTTCCGTTTCGGCATCCAGCATCGGCGCAGCCATCGCTGTCGAAATCAACTTACGATCTTCGGTGCCAGGTCTCGATTGTTGGGTCGTCATCGTCGCGCTCCCCGTTACTGAATGTTGCTGTCTGCGACATTAACGCGCAATCGAAAGAGCCGAAGCAACAAAATACTGAAAAAGATCTGATCTGTGCCGACAACGGTTTTTTAGTCAATATTTTCAGCACCTTCACTTCGCTCAAGGTTCCGCGAGGTTACGGTAATATTTCTTTTCCGTCGTATGCGAGCAGCTTTCCTGACTGATCGGAAACGGCACAATCAAGGGTCGTCAGCATCTTTTCTACGGATTGACGCGCTGAGAAGAGTTGAGCCTCGGGAACCCCGGCCCGAAAGGGTTTTGATAGGCCAGTTTCGACGGTGCCGGGGTGAAGACCAAGGATGAGAGCATCCCGGTTGATTCGACGCAGTTCGATCGAGAGCGTTTTGATTGCCATGTTGAGCGCAGCTTTTGAACTGCGATAACTCAGCCACCCACCCAACCGGTTGTCAGAGATACTCCCAACCCTAGCGGAGAGCGCCGCGAAGGCCGTTTTTCGTCCTTTTTCAAGGACAGGCAACATGTGTTTGGCAATCAAGGTTGGAACGATGGTGTTGATGGCAAAGACATCGGCCATCGTCGTTGCATCGAGAGACTTCCAGGTCTTTTCCGGTGCTATTCCATCGCCGTGCAAAATGCCCGTGGCGACAATGACCAGATGAACAGAGCCAGTCGCCGCAATCGCGTTGGCTACCTCGGCGATGCTGTTCTCGTCTTGGTAGTCGCAATTATAATCGGTATCGCTGTCGCGTGAGATTGTTAGCACGCGGGACACCGAAGGGTCTCCGCGCAAAACTTCTGTAAAGGCGCTACCGATTCCGCCTGAGGCACCGAAGACGACCGCCGTTAAATCTGTGCCGAAGGATTGGAGTTTCATGCGCGATAGGTATCACGGCATGTGGGTGGGTCAATCACAGGCGCTTATTGGCTTGAACGCTTACTTCGGGGCATACTCCGCGAAAATTAGGAGGGCGACATGAGTTACACAGTGCTGTTCGGCGAATACGCTTATTCCAGTTGGTCGATGCGCGGCTGGATGATGCTGGATGCCTTTGGGATTCCCTTTCGCTCGAAATACGTTCCAATGTATTCGGACGAGTTCACCGCCTTTCAAACGGATTATGCGCCCGCACGAACCGTAGCAACACTGCTGATCGAAGAAGAAAGTGGACCGCAAGCGGTCTGGGACAGCCTCGCGATTGCTGAAACGATCAATGACGCCCACCCCGAGGCCGGCCTCTGGCCAAGCGATCCGATCATCCGACGCGCCGCACGGTCGCTTGCCGCTGAAATGCACTCAAGCTTCAGCGCTTTGCGGGATCGTCCGTCGATGAACTTGCGGGCGCGGTATGAAGGCTTTCGCCCAACAGAGGCCGAACTTGCCGATGTCGCACGCGTTGAGGAATTGTGGGAATGGGCGCTCGGCGCATCGGGCGGGCCGTTTTTGTGCGGTGAGTTTAGCGCGGTGGATGCGATGTTCGCGCCCTTGGCAACGCGGCTCGTAACCTACGGTTTTGATGTCGGCAAGATTGCGCAAGGATACGTCGAGGCGATCTACGCGCACCCTTCTTTCCGGCGCTGGCACGCCTGTGCCGATGCACAACAGCGTGTTATCGAGCGGTATCACCTTGATTTGCCAGATGGCGATATCACCGCCGCCCCCCGTCTACCGACCTTGCCCGCGAAGCATTATGAGGGTGACGTCACAGATGCCATCAACACGGTCTGCCCCTATTCCGGCGATCCGCTCGCGGCGGACTCTCTCGCGATCATCGACGGCAAAGTAGTTGGATTCTGCAACCCGTTCTGCTGCCGTAAGTCGATTGCCGATGCCGAAGCGTGGCCAAAGCTGATGGAGATCCTGCGCGCCTAAATTCGAGTTAGCGCCAGAGGGCTTTGAGTTTCTCGATGGCACTCAAACCGATTTTCGCTTCGGCGAACAACGCGGTAATTGGCTTCCGGCGTGGGATCGGCACGGTCGCCTTCGCAAGAGTGAGGGGCTCGCTTTCCAACAAAGGCACGTCATTCTTCACGGTGACAGGGTCTTTGTTCGCCATCAAGCCGCATTCGTGCATTTGCTGTTCATAGGTTTTCGAGCGTGTGGCGACAGCCTTTGCGATCTTGATCAGGTCGGGCTTTTTCTTCCAACGCTTCGATTGATACCCGCCGCGGCCCTCATGGTAAGTCAGGTATTGGGCGGTGACGTCGTCGAGCGGTACGCCGATTTGTTTCTTGGTTTGGGTCATGTACCAACCAATAAAATCGACGGAGTCAGCGAAGCTGGTGCGCCGCGCTGAAGAAGCGCTCGTCGCAGTTTTGTATTGCTCCCACGTTCCGTCCAAAGCCTGCGCATAGCCGAACGCAGTTGTGGTTTTTGGCGAAGCATCCGCCTTGAAGCGGCTCTCGTGATACATGACCGCGAGAAGAACCGGGACAGGCACTTTCCATTTCTTCGACGCATCATCGGCGATGGTGAACCAACCAACGCGCTCGCTAAGCAGTTTACAGGCATTGTCGAGGCTGCTTGCCGCGCTCGCCGTATCGACTGCTCCGCTTAGCACCATTGCCAAGACCAGGACCGCCAAGCTGGCCCGTCTACGAATATTCCGTGTCATTACACTCGCCCCCGAATTGAAGCAAAGTGTACTGCAAGATTTAGCCACTTTTCAGAATTTTACAAAAAATACATACTTTTCAAATAATTAAAAATAAATTAAAAATTAACCTTACTCGCTTTCAGGGTGCGAATCGGAATTTTCGTCCTGATTCGGTGCGATCAAAAGCGCGGTGAGACAATCTGATTCTCACCTTTGGGCAGTCGTCGGGCCGCGTGCGAAAGTTAACCTCGAAACACATCAAGTTCGTTCAGCGATGTGACCTCTCCGCACGACCATGAATCAAACGTGGTTGAAGCGCCGCGACAAACCGATCAATCGGTTTTTGGCGGGGCAACACGGGCGCGATTTCCGGGATCGAGAATGGCTTTCGCCGAGGGAGCATCGAAACATTCGGCGCGGATGGGACCAAATCCGCAAGGACGCAGTTCTGCAATTGCTGCTCATAGGTCCACGCCGTCTGCGCCACTTTCTGAGCGATGCTGATCAAGCGCGGTTTTTCGGCCCAGCGGGTCGATCGAAAGCCCGCAATTCCCTCGTGATAAGCGAGGTAATGGCCCGCCATGTCTTCGGCGGGCAGGCCTGTGCGTTTGCGGGTTTCCGTCATGTACCATGCGATGAAGTTGACTGAATCCGCGAAGCTGGTCCGAATTGCATTGTGAGCTTTCGCCGCGTGGCGGTAACGATTCCATGTGCCGTCCAACGCTTGCGCGAATCCATAGGCGCTTGATCCGCGAGCGGCCGCCGTCGCGTTGAAGCGGCTCTCTTGCCGAATGATCGCGAGAAGGGGCGGGATCGGAACCTGCCATTTTTGAGAGGCCGCGACGGCTGAGCGGTACCAACCCGACCGCTCTTGCATCATCTTACAAGCATTCTCGATATTGCTGGCACTGTGGGCCGGTTGGACACTCACCATCGTTCCAACCATCAAACCAAGGATTGCAAACACCCCAACACTGATCCCTTTGAACATGCGGTGGTTTGAGCGACCTGATACGCGTCGCGAAGCCGTTTCGGCCTTCATAAACGTTCCCTTTGTTATCCCCGGCTGGTCGTGCTTTTGCAGGACGGTCCCTTAGCCGAGGTGTCATAAATGAGATGCGAGTCTCCGGCGAAAGAAGACTTCGCCCCATGAAATCGTTCCGGACCTGTTGCGGGTCTTCCGCATCCCAGGTCAAAGCGTGGCTAAAATGCTTCACACGATACTTTGAGATCACCTGGACTCTGCGGGCGCGGCATAGACGGGCTTCGTCCGAGCGCCTATAGTTCAGCTGACGTCAGCCGCATAAGGATTTGCGCCCTGTTCACCTCTTTGCTTTCCGGGCCGGATGCGTCTTGGCCGCTGATCAAACGGCTGTTCAGCGAGAATGCCCGGCAATATCTGCCCAAATACCTGATCGCCTTTTTCTTCATGGCCGTCGTCGCGGTGACGACAGCCGCGAGTGCGTGGTTGATGCAAGATATTGTCGACGACGTGATCGTTAAGAACGACGGCGACAAGGTCGCCCTTCTAGCCATCACGGTCGTCATCATCTTTGTCGTCAAGGGATTGGCGACCTATGCCCATCGCGTCATACTGGCGAGGATTGGCAATGGGATTGTCGCTGGCATCCAAAAACGGCTGTACCGCCACATCCTTTCACAAGACCTCGCGTTCCATCAGCGAATGGGTGCCGGCGAATTGGTCACCCACATGTCAACCAACGCTGCCGCCGTGCGCGGCGCTTTGGACATTGTCATCACCAGCGTCGGTCGAGACCTCTTGACTGTCATTGCGCTGGTCGCGGTGATGTTCATCAAAGATCCGCTGATCTCTCTGATTACCTTGATCATCGCCCCGATCGCGATCATCTGCATCGGCTATTTGGTGCGCCGCGTCCGCAAAGTCGCGAAAGATGAGTTCGGATACCTCGCCAACATCGTTGCTGGGATGCAAGAATCGGCGTTGGGCGTTCGCGTGATCAAGGCGTTCAATCTTGAAGGTCAGATGGTTGAGCGCATGAACGAAGCCATCGGAAACGTCGAGAACCGCGCGAACCGCAAGGCGATCCTCGGCGCTCGGTCGAGCCCGATTATGGAAAGTCTCGGCGGCTTCGCCATTGCCGCCGTGATTGTCTACGCGGGCTGGAGCGTTGGCGCTGGGCGGCAGTCAGCCGGGGAAGTCGTCGCGTTTCTAACCGCCATGTTGCTCGCCTACGATCCGGCAAAGCGACTGGCAAAAGTAAGCGTCAATCTGCGAGCAAAGCTCGTTGGCGCGGGCTTGCTGTATGATGTTCTCGACTCCGAGCCAGCCCTCCAAGAGCGTGAAGGCTGCGGCACCCTCGCCATTGGAGACGGAGCCGTGAAGATGTCGGACGTAACGTTCGCATACTCGGACATTCCCGCTCTAAACAATGTTTCGCTCGAGGCCGCTTCAAAGTCGGTCACGGCATTGGTCGGGCCTTCTGGTGCGGGCAAGTCGACCATCGTCAGTATGATCGAACGGTTCGCCGACCCTCAATCAGGTCAGATCAGTATTGGTGGGACAGACATTCGCGACGTGACGTTTCACTCGTTGCGCGAACAGATCGCATTTGTCTCGCAAGATACCTTTTTGTTCGACGCATCGGTTCGCGACAACATTGCCTTTGGTCGGGATAACGCAACGGACGAACAGATCGAACAAGCGGCGCGCGATGCCAACGCAGAAGACTTCATCCTCGCCATGCGGGGCGGATATGACGCGCCCGTCGGGATTGATGGCGAGAACTTATCGGGTGGCCAGCGCCAACGCCTCGCCATTGCCCGGGCCATGTTGCGCGATGCCCCGATCTTATTGCTGGATGAAGCGACGTCTGCGTTGGACGCTCAGTCTGAGGCCAAGGTGCAAGAGGCACTTGAACGCCTCATGAAAGGCCGGACCACCATCGTCATTGCCCATCGCCTCTCGACCATCCGCCAAGCAGATATGATTCACGTGATGGATGAGGGACGGGTCGTTCAATCCGGAACGCATGACCAGTTGATGACAGAAGGCGGGCTGTACGCCAGCCTGCACGCGCTACAATTTCGAGATGCTTCGGCGGCCTAAGGGGAAACGAGATGCCACAGAACGATAAGACGAACCGACGCTGGGTGCTTGCGGAACGCCCCGTCGGCGTTCCGAGTGATGAGACCTTGCGTCTCGAAAGCGTTGATATCCCGGTGGCAGGCGATGGCGAGATGCTGCTGCGCACGCAATACCAGTCACTCGACCCCTACATGCGTGGACGCATGAACGATGCCCCCTCCTACGCGCCTCCGGTTGGGATTGGCGAAGTGATGGCCGCACAGACCGTTTCCGAAGTGGTAACATCAAACCTCGATGGCTATGCGCCGGGTGATGTTGTGCTGGGTTGGAGCGGTTGGCAGGACTATGCCGTCTCGAACGGCGAAGGCGTCCGCAATCTTGGCCGCGACCCACAACACCCGTCTTGGACACTTGGCCTTCTCGGAATGCCCGGGTTTACGGCTTGGGCAGGCTTGCGAGAGATCGGACAACCCAAAGCTGGCGAGACACTGGTTGTCGCCGCGGCAACGGGGCCGGTGGGGGCGACAGTCGGGCAGATCGCGAAAATGCAAGGCTGCCGTGTCATTGCCGTTGCAGGCGGACCAGAGAAATGTGCTTTTGGTGTTAATACCCTCGGCTTCGATGCTTGCCTCGATCACAAGGCAAGTGATTTCGCCGAACAGTTGGCTGCGGCAGTACCAGACGGGATCGACATTTATTTCGAGAATGTGGGTGGCAAGGTTCTCGATGCAGTGGTTCCCCTGCTGAACGAGAATGCGCGGGTGCCGGTTTGCGGCATCGTCTCACAATACAATCTATCCGAAGCTCCGCCGGGACCCGATCGGATGAATTGGCTGATGGGTAATATCCTGCGCAAGAAACTCACGGTGCGCGGGTTTATCATCTGGCATACGTTCGGCCACCTCTACGAAGAGTTCGCCGCCGAGATGACGCCTTGGGTCGAGCAAGGGAAGATCAAGTACCGCGAAGACATGATCGAGGGCCTCGAAAACGCACCGCGAGCCTTCGTTGAAATGTTGCGTGGAGACTCGTTTGGCAAACGGGTCATCAAGGTGGGTTAGCGAATCTCTCGTCGAAGAGACAGGATTTACATTGAGCAACTTTTGGTGAACCGCGCGCTGTGCGTCTCAGAAGAGACTCGCCTCAGGGGCAATCAAAATATCGACCTTTTCAATCTCCGGTTCTAACTGTAACCTTAGCGTACGTTAGTGAGTGCCGGGGTTGTTGTTGAGATGATGCGCGTATCGAGTAACCAGGTTGGACAGCTTCAAGATCAAACAGTTAAGAGAATGACCAGTTCGGCGTTGCCATGGCTGCGGTCGGATCACCCCGCTCTGGTTAACGAGATCTCTGACCCTGATCTCCTGGTCAAAGTCGAGAAAATTGTCCAGTTTGCTCTTAATGCGAGCGTTGCTCAGGAAAGGAATGTACGTTCAATTATTGTCTTTCACCTAGAGAAAGACTCCGAACCGACCAAAGAGGTGGCCCATCCCCTTCAGCGCCCCGGCTTTACCGAACACGAGCGGGTCGCGGCCTACATCATCGGTTCCAAGCAACAACGGACTAAAGTTAAGTTAGACAGTATCCTTCCCGCGACGGGAGGTTCGGCATGAATGCGCCAGTCGATGCGGTGTGCCAGACTTGCGGGACGGGTGCCACTCCTGTCAGGCCGCCTCAACGGGCCCGTGCTGCCGTTTTCTTCGATGGGACCGGCAACAATCGCGTAAACTCCCACGCAGCTCGACCTTTGGCATCACGACTTCCTCTGGGAGGCGCCAGCTACGGAAACGATCCCTCAAACGTCTCCAAAGGTGAGGCAAGAATGGGTGACTATCCAGAGGTCGATAACACGCTCCATTCGATTTACGTCGAAGGCATTGGAACGCAAGACGGCGGACGAGATATCCCGGAAGGCATGGCTCTGGGGACAGGAATAACGGGTGTGCCGGTAAAAATGCGGAAGGGCCTTGAACTTCTGGTTGCTGACCTCAAATCGCTCGATAAATCCCGCCCTATTGAATATGTCCATGTAGACACGTTCGGCTTCAGTCGCGGGGCCGCTGCTGCACGACACTTCGTCCATGTCTTATTGAACCATCCGACATTGAACATCGCAAAACAACTCACCGATGACGGATTCTCCGTGGGCAAGGTCAAGGTCACATTTGTCGGCCTCTATGATACGGTATCTTCCTATGGCGTAAACCATAAAAACGACACCTCGCAGCTCAACATGGATGCTATACGCGACGCAGATTACGTCTTTCAGTTAGCGGCAGGTGAGGAGCATCGAGAGAATTTTTCGCTGACTGACATTCAAAGCGCGAGAGCCGGTAAACAAATTTTCCTACCCGGTGTACATTCAGATATCGGCGGCGGGTACCCAGTCGGAAGTGAAACTGATCTCGAAGTCATTGACCTTGACTGGCGTGGCATTGTGCGATGGCAGAAAGACCTCGAGACACTTGAACGCGAAAGACAATGGTTGATTGATCGTGGCTGGTATACGGATAGCGAGCTATCACAGCCGAACAGTTCGTGGGAAATCATTGCGAACCGAGGTCCGATTGGGAATACCTATAGCCACTTGCCGCTCAACATGATGGCAAACGAAGCTAGGGGAAAGGGGGTGCCCTTCTCTGGATTGATGGCCGTGCACCATGCGCTTCCAACCGACCCGTTTATTCAAGACATCAGAGATCAAATTGACCGGACGATTGGGCATGGGAACGTTCGCAAAGACGGCAGTTGGAAAAATTACTGGCTGAGGCTGAACAATAATCAGGCTATACGAGATTTGCGGCACGCATACCTGCATACGTCATCGGTCTATGGTAGCCCGGCGCACCGACCGAACTATACCAGCCATCCGTCTGAAGGCGGCGTTCGGATGCGGATCACTCATAGAGGCTAAGCTAATATGTCAATTTCCTCTCTTGTCTCGTGGCGACGCATCGGATTGATTTTTGCTGCGCTCGCGTTTTTTATCTGGATTGCTTTCGCTACACAAATCAATGGGAAGAGCGCGACAGTGGAAAAGTTTGAGTGGTATGCAAGCGAGTCAGCGGCGAAAGAATATCCCATTGAACTCGTACGAGCCGATCTCGTTCTCGCGGATGGAGCCAGCTTTTATGTCCCTGACAAGCGCACGGTTTCGCGCGGATGGGGGCAACTCGGTTCAGCTCATATCGTCGGCGATGATCAAAAAGCACTGCCGACTCGGTTGGATGCGCTGTGGTTCTCCTACATAGAAGACACATTCTACGAGATCAGCTTCGATCTACCCGCTCACGAGATGCTCCAATACTTCGAAACGGGGTTTGAAAGCCCGCAGCGTGGTGAAAAACGGGAGTTCAAAACAGTTCTCTTCGGATTTGGCCCGGAAGGGGAAGGCGCGATTTGGCTGAACGGCCACGCCAACACGGTGAGAGTTGCGACTTTTAAAGGCGAGCCGTCAGGCGCCGAATGGAAGACGGTTATCGACAATCCCGACATCACCCGTGAAACGTTCATCGCACTCGTTTTAAATGAAGCCATGACCGCTGAAGGTGCGGAACGCGCACTGAAAAAAGGATATACTGAGGGCACCTGGCACCGTCGCCAACAGCGCTTTGATTGGTCCTTTAACGTCGAAGCTGTTGAGAGCATCACTTCACTAAAACTCGATTCACTAAACGGCGAGAAACTACATTTCTTTGACGAAGAGACCCCTGTGATCCCGCGCAGTGGCCTCGGTATTCCAGATAAGATCGTTTTTCAGTGGATCGGCAAAGCCGGCGAAAAGCGCCATGCAGACATCACATTTGATTCAGAAGAAAGCATCGCTGCCTTTGAGAAATTGGCACCGCAAAGCAATGATGATTTGCGACTAAATTTGGAGGTCAGCGCGTCATCGAATGGAATTGCGGTGAGCTTGCAAACCAAGGATTTTGAATACGAGTTTGAGAAAGCGAGCATCGACATTTTTAGCATGTAGCTGCATTCGCCTCGATTGGAACGCCTTGAGGCGCGCTACACGTAGTCCGCCATCTCAGACATCACGAGGTTTTGGAAGTGATGCAGTGCATGCTCGCTGAGTTCTGAGCGGGCAGCGTCCACCATGATCCGGCCTTGGTGGTAGCCGAGCGAGTGAAGTCCGCGTTGGACGTTCTCGACCAAATCAACATCTTCAGGACCGAGGACATCGCGAAAATATGCGAATGCATCGCGTTCCGTTTGTGATGTTTCCTGATCCGGTCCGTAATAGGTGAAGGCCTGATGGGTGATTTCTGGTGCGGTCGGGACGAAAGAGAACGTGCTCACTCCGTCGATGCCGGGGAAAACTGCGAAGGCAAGTCCGGGCCATAAGTAGAGCGTGCAGAAGCGCTCATCGCTCCCTTCTTGAAAATCATAAGCACTATTTTGCGGGCGACAGGTTCCGTATTGGATCGACCAATATTGATGCGTCTCGACCTCGTAAGTCTTCATGTCAACGAGATCGACAAACGCCTTATGCGCAGGGGCACAGTGATAACATTCGAGCAGATTATCGCCGACGTTTTTCCAATTGCCTTTGATGTCAAACTGGACCGTATCATCAGCGACAAAGGATTCGGTATCCGCCCGAAACTTCGCGAGTGCCTCCTCTGCACCCCCAAAAACTTCAGCCATCGGACGGGCCGCGGGATCGAGGTTCACAAAGACAAATCCAGCAAAGGTATCAACCGCCACGTTCGGAAGGTCAAATTCTCGCTTCTCAAATCCAGCAACATGATCGCAGTTGTTGGCGGCGATCAAGGCACCGTTTCGATCATAGGACCAAGCATGGTACGGACAGACGATCAGGCTTTTCGCCGTGCCCTTTCCGGTCAGAAGCGAGTGGCCTCGATGCTGACAGACGTTGAAAAAGGCTTTGAGTTCTCCTTCATCGCTGCGGATGACATAGACACGCTGACCGGCGAACTCGGCGGTGACATAATCGCCTGCCTCCCGCAACTCTGAGACATGGCCGACGAACATCCACGATCGATGGAAAATCTCACGCTGCTCGTCTTCATAAAAATCACGGTCGTGATAGAGCCGCGCCGCGATGGTATAAGACTCATCTGGTGAGGCGCTGAAGCGATCCGTCCGCGTGTCTGGGCGTTTGACTTTCATGTCCATCAGGAACCCTCCATTCAGACCGAATTGTGAGCCGGAAAAATATAGGCGTCAACGATATCGAGCTTTGCAGGACTCTGGAAAAGAGGTTGGTGAATGTCGACGCTTTTCTTTTCGAGTAGTTTGGCTCGATCCGTAGTCCGTACAAAGTTTCTGCATTGCGCAATTCAGTTCGCCTGCATCCATTGCATTTTGCGAAAAATCGAACGATTGAATCGTCAGAGCTTCCGATGAAAGCTCGTGAAAAATCAGATTAAAACTGATTAAAATCAATATTTTATATAGACCTAACGCTCAACCCCGCTCTAATTGGCTCAATGCTTGAGACGTTTGAGGAAACTCAACCAGCAAGCCAAGGATCACAGAGATGCACCCCCTTCAAACGCCTCAAAAGGCTCCAAGCGCATATCACGAACATCAGTCGGCACCCACCTCCGCAAACGCAAAAGAAGCAGAACGGGCGACGCTATCGTCACAGTATTTGAGCGTCACATCCTTCATCGAGCGCCTCCATCGGCTGCTGCTGGACGTCGTGAAAGATGAATTCGAACGCCTTAGCATTCTTGACGTCACCAGCGTTCAAGCCTTGATGCTTTACAACATCGGCGACAATGAACTGACGGCTGGCGACCTGAGGAGCCGAGGATATTATCAGGGATCGAATGTTTCCTATAACCTCAAGAAAATGGTGACAGCAGGCTACATTCATCAAGAGAAATGCGTCGTTGATCGACGATCCGTCCGGATCAAGCTGACCAAAGAAGGCTTGGAGATCCGGCAAGTCGTCTGCGACCTTTGGGATCGCCACATCGATAGCTTCGCAAAAAATGGCCCTATCGGATTAGCTCAGTTTGAGGCGATGGGACAATCGTTGCAGTCGCTCGAACATTTTTGGGGAAATCAAATCCGTTACATCTATTGAGGCTAATCGACGACCCTCTGTGCACAACTGTCCCATTGTCCCACTGCCCCGGCCTAGTGCTGGGGCTTTTTTTGAAGATTGGGGGTTGCGATAGACGGGGCCTTGGGGTCAGTCGCGCTATTCGCGGCGCGCCTTTTCTTCGATACCCGACGTACCCTCACGGCGATCGAGTTCAGCGAGCACATCCGCCAGTGGCACGCCTTGCGACGCGAGCATGACTAGCATGTGATAGATCACGTCAGCGCATTCGGTTGTTAGGGCTGCTTGATTGCCTTGAGCCGCTTCGATGATGGCCTCTATCGCTTCCTCGCCGAATTTCTCTGCACACTTGGCCGGACCTTTCGCCAACAGCGCAGCTGTATGAGAGCCGCTGGCATCGCCCTCGGCTTTGCGGGCGAGAATGGTGGCTTCGAGGCGGGTGAGGATATTGGTCATCGGAAGCATTCGGCCCCAGTGTGAGGGAGGCCCCGCATCTCATGCGAGGCCGAGAAAACTGATCTTATCGCACCTAGCCGTGCATTTTCACGCGTTTTTCCATTGCGGCCAATTGTTTGCCGATCAGGTCTTTCAACATATCGCTTGGCTCCGCCATGGCTTCATAGTTTGCCGCGACTAAGACTTGCGGGTTGGTGACCATATCGCAGCCGAGCAGCGCGAGGGTGTGACGGAGGTGAGCTTGAGCATTCGCGGTGCCGAGCATCCCCGCCGAGGTTCCGGCCAACGCGACGACTTTACCGCCCAGAGGCATGGACGGCTCGCGGTCACGGGACAGCCAATCGATGGTGTTCTTGAGAACGCCTGACGTGCCGTAGTTGTATTCTGGCGTCGCAAAGTAAACCGCATCGGCGCTGCGAATTTTCTCTGACAGGGCCAAGACGGGCGCAGGCATTCCAGCCTCCTCAACGTCACCGTTATAAAGCGGAATGTCGGCAATGCTGACGATCTCGACGTCATGGCCCGATGCTTGGGCTTTCACCAGTTCGAGAAGTTTGGTGTTGAACGAGGCTTTGCGAAGGCTGCCCGAGATGGCGATAATTTTCATGATGGGTTCCTGAAGATGATTGCTGCCCAATTACATAGGGTCAAAGACGCACAGGAACACCTGCTTTAGCCATCGCTTGCTTTGCCTCGGCGATGGTGAAGGTTCCGAAGTGGAAAATCGAAGCGGCCAGCACCGCCGACGCATGGCCCTCGAGAATGCCTTCCGCGAGATGATCGAGTTCGCCAACGCCGCCGGATGCGATGACCGGAATGCCGACCGCATCGCTGATCGCTCGGGTTAGAGCGATATCGTAGCCGATTTTCGCACCGTCACGATCCATGGAGGTCAGGAGGATCTCCCCCGCCCCAAGGCTCTCGACTTGCTGGGCAAACGCAACCGCGTCGATGCCCGTTTCCGTGCGGCCTCCGTGGGTGAATATCTCGTACTTGTCGGGGCCGACTGACTTGGCATCGATGGCAACGGTGATGCATTGCGAGCCAAACTTTTGGGCGGCCTCGCGAACGAATTCAGGGCGTTTCACTGCGCTGGTGTTGATCGAGACTTTATCGGCGCCCGCGAGCAAGAGCGCCCGGATATCGGCGACTTCGCGCACCCCGCCTCCCACCGTGAGCGGCATGAAGCATTGCTCGGCGGTACGCTGGACGACATCGAGCAGCGTACCGCGATTTTCAACGCTGGCGGCGATATCGAGAAAGCACAGCTCGTCTGCCCCAGCGGCATCATAGGCAGTTGCGGCCTCTACGGGGTCTCCAGCGTCGATCAGATCGACGAACTGAACCCCTTTGACAACACGGCCATCTTTGACATCGAGGCAGGGAATGACGCGAGCTTTTAACATGCGCGTTGCATAGCGCCCATCCCGCCCACCTGCAACCAGCCGCTGATGGGATTGCGCTTTTGCTTCTGTGTGGTCATTGTCCCGCTAATCGTGGTCAAGGGTCTGATCCACTTTTTAGAGATTATTCACCTGCTATCAAAAGGTTAGATTGGAATCCGGGAATGCATAAGCAGGCAGACGTCAGCTCGCTCGTTGATATGGGCATCTCGGACGGACCGCGTGAAGACGGATTCGACAGGCTGACGCGCCTTGCGACATCCCTGTTCAACACACCTGTTGCCTTGGTCTCGATTGTCGAGTTCGAACGAGATCGCCAGTTCTTTGCCAGCGAGCAAGGGCTGTCCGAGCCTTGGGCGAGCAAGCGCGAAACGCCGCTCACCCATTCATTCTGTCAGCATGTGAAGACGAGTGGGGCTCCATTGGTTGTGCCGGACGCTCGGCAAAACTCGCTTGTTCAAGACAATCTAGCAGTCCGCGACCTCGGCGTGGTGGCGTATCTCGGCGTGCCGATCTACGGACCGGAACAAGATCCAGTTGGTGCGCTGTGTGTCATTGACGGTGAACCCCGCGCTTGGACCGACGAAGATGTCAGCCGGCTGACCGACCTCGCCGGCGCCGTGACAGATCAGATTAAACTGCGGGCCGCGCTGGTGACGAAGGGCGATGCGGACCGGCAGGCCGCGAGGCTGGGCCGTATCGTCCAACAAGCGTATCACGAAATCTTCGCCTTCGATCCTGAGACATTCAACTATATCGAAGTTAATGCCGTGGCGAGGAGCAATTTGGGGTACAGCGCCAAGGAACTACAATCCATGACGCCGCTGGACGTTAAAGCAGATTTTTCGGAAAAGGACCTAGACGAACTGATTGCGCGGCTCAAGTCGGGGTCGGAAACTGACATCCGTTTTGAATCGCTGCATCGACGGAAAGACGGCACGACCTATAACGTCGCAGTTCGATTGGAACTTCACAAAGACGAAGAAGGCTCCATGTTCGTCGCGTTCTGCGAAGACGTCACGGAGCGGCGCGCTCTGGAAGAAGAATTCCGCCTCAAAACAGCCGATTTCGAGACGCTGTTTTTGAACTCGCCCGATGCGATTGGGATTTGCAAACTCGACACGACTCGCACCCTCGCAAGCCCCGGCTTGGCGCGGATCGCAGGAAAGCCCGTTGAAGAACTCATTGGCGAACGTTTCGCTGACGCTATGGAGAAAGAACAACGCGACATGGTGTTGGAAGGCATCGCAACCCGAACGCCGGAACAACCTTATTTCAGCTATATCCAACAGCAAGAGGTTGAGGGGTCCCCACACAGCATTCTCTGGACAAATATCGTTTTCTTTGACGACGAGGAACCGCAGCGGATCTTTTCGGTCGGTCGGGATGTCACGGATTTGCAAACGGCCAAGACACTTGCCGAAACGAAAGCGCAGGAGGCTGAAACGGCGAACCGCGCAAAGTCCGCCTTCCTGACAAATATGAGCCATGAGATTCGCACGCCGTTGAATGGCGTCATCGGTATGGCCTCTGCCCTTCGGAAGACGCCGCTGTCTGAGGATCAAGAGGATATGCTGAGTGTGATCTCCACCGCAGGATCGCACTTGCTTGAGTTGCTGACAGACATTCTTGAGCTGGCGAAGGTCGAAGCAGAAGACAATTCATTTGATTTCGAAGTCATCGACCCGGCCTCGCTTGTTCGAGAGTCGGTTGCCTTGTTCGACGCCAAGGCCGCAGAGAAATTTCTTATTTTGAGCTGCGAAACGCCGGAGGATTTGGGACAATCGCTTTCGGCGAATGCAAAACGCATCCGTCAGGTTCTCAATAACCTCATGTCAAACGCCATCAAGTTTACGGATGATGGGTCAATTCTCGTCAATGCAGAGCTTGTCAAAGGCGACGATCCGGCGGTCACTCAATTGCGGGTCCAGGTCAAAGATACGGGTCGGGGCGTCCCCGACGCCCAAAAGGATCAGATCTTCGGACGCTTTGATCAGGGAGATCATACGGAAGACCTCCATCTTGGCGGCATCGGTTTGGGCTTGGCGATCTCGAGGGCGATATGCCGAGCCCATGGCGGCGACTTGCATGTCAAGGACACGCCGGGGGGCGGCGCGACCTTTGTCGCTTCGTTCCTTCTGCGGAACGAAACCGATGTTCACATCGCCGCAGACGTGGATCGTTTAGATGTTGCTCCCTCCCAAAAGACGGCAACCATCCGTGTGTTGGTCGCCGAAGACAACGAGATGAATCAGCGGGTTCTGAAAGCCTTGTTCCGCGACGAACCGGTCGAATTGGTCATTGTTTCGAATGGCGAAGAGGCCCTGCAAAAACTATCCGAAGAAACCTTCGATAGCGCGCTGATTGATGTTCGGATGCCGGTGATGGGTGGCCTCGAATGCGTGCGGCGGTATCGCGAGGTTGAAGCAGAAGGCCAGCGACTGCCGATCGTTTCTTGCAGCGCCAACGTAATGTCAGATCAGATTGAATCGTATGACGAAGCGGGTTTTGACTGGCATTTGCCCAAACCCATCGACGATACCGCGATCACCCGATACCTTAGTTGGCTGGATCAGCATCAGGGGGAAAGTGAAAGCCATCAAGACGGCTCGCCCGCCCCAGCCTAGGTCGAAGCGTAAGGGACGAAAAGCATATCGCCTTCAATCCATGCTTTTGGAACGCTTAGATTTTGCAGCGATGGACCAGTAAGAAATCGCCCAAGGACATCGTAACCGGAGCCATGGCAAGGACAAGCCCAACCGCCATCTTCATCCCAGCCGGATCTCAGAACGCATCCCCTAAAAGGGCACACACCAAGCAACAAAAGATACGCCCTCGCCGGGTCGATCAGTCTGTTCTCGACCGTCGCCTTTCTTCGCACAGAAGCCGTCTCACTCAGAAAACGAGGATCATCATCCAAGGAATTGTGATTGTCGTTACGCGCATCCTGATCGCGAAGTTCTGAGAGGGGGACGTCACGAGCGGCGCGAATTTCAGCGGCGGTCAAGTGGCGAAGAAAATGCGGTATCCCTCCAACCTTTAGCGTCACCTGTTGACCCGGCTGCAACTTGCTCAAAGCAAACGTTTCATAGCGCGGCACCTCGTCTGCTGTGGGACCAAACGATTTTAGCACTGGCCATGCCGCCCCTACGACACACACCGCACCGGTAACTTTTGTTGCCGTAAAAAGAAAATCGCGCCGTTTAACCTGAGTCATCCAAACTCACTATCACGAGCCGCAGGCGATGGCTTCATCAATCAGATTCATATACGACCGGGAACTTGGCACTTCTGAATGGATCACCCGCGTTCATGTCGGGATCATGGAGCCATTCGGTCACAGCGTCGCGTGGCTCGTAGATTGCGCCTTCGACGGCAAAGCGAATGGCATAGCCACGCCTTCTGCGCGTTGATGTTTTATTGCCCATGGCAGAGTGAACAATCATACCATCGAACGCGAGCGCATCGCCCGGTTCCATCGTTTCGAAATGGAAGATGTCATACCGGCTTCGATCCGCCTCGAAATCCGGCATGTCGACATAGTCGGGATTGTCGGTTTCGTAATAGTGCAAGAAAGCGCCCTTCTGGTCGGTGCGGAACGGACGGTACTTCGCACCCCAAGCATGCGAGCCGCGTACAAACTCCATGGCACCGTTATCGGGGTCAACAGGGTCAAGCGCGATCCACATCGTCATCATTGGACCTGAGATAGGCCAGTAGGGTTGATCCGTATGCCATCCCGTTTGCGTCTTCGTTCCTGGCTCTTTGGCAAAAAGCTGATCGAACATCAGCGACGACCATCCTGCGCCTGCAACATTCGCAACCTGTTGTCCGATGTCTGATGAGAGACAGAAATCCTGAAAGGTCCCCGGCTGTTCGCGCATATTCTTATACGCGAAATAGCGCTCTCCTTTTTGCAACTCGGTATCGACTGCACCGCGCAAGCGCTCCAGCCACTCCGCCGAGAGAACATTTTTTAGAAGGACGACGCCATCGCGGTTGTAGGTGTCCTGCACCAATTTTTGATCGCCCATATCTGTCATGCCCATCTTTTGCGTACCCCAGCGCCGATTGCGTCTTCGAATGTTCATGCTCTGCGCAAGCATCCCAGCCGCCAACCAATCAACTGTATCTTTGGGATGGAATGTCGAGAGGACAGGTCTCCACTCACGGCTTTCGTTTATGCTGCCCGATTTCTCGAGCGCAACCATGCGGCCAACGCCAGCACCCCGAAAAAGATCGTGAACATTGCAGGCATGGCTTCGGGGCCGAAACTGTCCATCGCTGCACCTGTGGCCGGGCCTCCGGTCAGGCCGCCGATGCCCCACATGATCCCGATTGCTGCATTCAATGCGACGAGGCTCGGGCCCGCAAAGCGTTCTCCGGCTTCCACAAGCGCGACCGTGTAGATGGCGAAGTAACAGCCGCCCCAGATCGCGATGTAGGGCCAGATCAACGGCGTCTCGATCACGAGGGTCATCGCCGGCGCCCCTACCGTTGCGATAACGGCAAACCAGACGAGGCTGCGCCGTGCGCCAATCCGTTCGGCCATCCAACCCGCAATCGGGGTGATCGCAATCGACCCGCCCACCATGGCCGAGAGGAGCCATGCAGCGGTTTCTTCGGAATAGCCGTGATCGCCTGCGTAGATCGGAAGCAGGCTAAGCGCGCCTTGTTCAAACCCCGCCGTTACCGCCACAGCGGCCAACAAGACAGGTGCGATAAGGATCATGCGAATGGCGGACTCAGGCGCGTTTCCGTGGCTGACATCGGGCAATCCTCTGGCCGTTGCGATGATCGCAATGCAGGCGGCGAAAGCGAGAATACAAACCGTAAAGGGCGCGAGACCTTGCTCACCCATCAGCGCAAGGATCGCAGGACCACTCGCAAAGCCGACTTGCATGACCATCGAGAGCGCGGCGACGTAGCGGCCTTGCTTGCCGGGCGGCGCGAGGCTGAGCGTCCAAACCTCGGCCATCATGAACACTGGATTTAGCAAAACGCCAAGCAAGAACCGAGCGACCAGCCAGATCAGCCAATGCTGCCATACGCCCATAATCGCATACAGCACGATCACGCAGGCGCAGCAGAGTACGACGACGGTTTGCGCAGGAAAACGCGCGACAATCCTCGGTGTGAAGGGGGAACTGAGCAGCAGGCCAAGCGGCGTCATCGCCGCCGAGACACCGATAAAGAATGACGAATAGCCCCATTGCTCTTGAAGGATCGCCAATAACGGATAGGACAGCCCCTGCGCCAG
>CAZXMX010000020.1:14868-26803 GCA_964641645.1 uncultured Neomegalonema sp. | reverse complement strand
CGAACCGCTCCCGAAACCATCGAATATTCACACCGTGGTAGTCGGCATCCTGATCAAAGGTCAGCAACATTCCGCCATCACCAAAGGCCCGCGCGTAAGTTGCGGTCTTAATCAGCTTCGTAAACTCATCGAGCGTGAGGGAAGATAGCTCCAACGCATGGTCTTGATTGAGTTGATAGAGGGCCGGGATCAAATCGGGTGTGATGGGGTGCGGTTTCATAGCCCTTGTGATACGCAGCCCGCCATGACCTCGCAACCCACAGAACGCTCGACTGATGAGCGACCGATCATTGGCGATCCGTCGTATAACCCACCGAGCGGTCCTCTTGTCATTTTGCATGAAGATGACGAGATGCTGATCGTCGACAAGCCAACGGGGTTGCTGTCGCAGGCCGGGATGCGACCCGAACTGGCCGATTGCCAGGAATCGCGCGCGCGGGAGTATTGCCCGACGATCTCGCTGGTCCATCGGCTCGACCGCGATACATCCGGCATCTTGATCTTCGCGAAGAACCCAAAATCGCACCGTCATCTCGGATTGCAGTTCGAGCGCCGGCATCTATCGAAACGATATGTTGCGATGGTCTGGGGAATCGTTGCTGAGGACACGGGCCTGATCGACGCGCCGATGCGTTCGGATTGGCCCAATCGTCCGATGCAAAAAATTTGCGAGACCGGCAAACCCGCTCAGACAGAATGGACCGTGAGCAAGCGCAACGCCGAGACCACCCGCCTCGACCTCAATCCGTTGACTGGGCGAACGCATCAACTCCGCGTTCATCTTCTCAGCATCGGGCACCCGATCATGGGCGACGTGCTCTATGCGCCCCCTGAGGCAGCGGCTGACCGACTTCACTTGCACGCAACAGAAATGACGATCCGCCACCCCGTTGGCGGCGCTCCGCTCACAATTTCATCGCCCTGCCCGTTTTGAACGCCGCCCAGCCGTTAAGTTCAATTTAATCGTTTGAGCGTTGAAATGGCTTTTCATAGCCACAAAACGCATAATTGAACCAAAAAGTAGTGGTTTTTCGTCCCAAAAACTGTTTTCACCCAGATCGAAGAAACTTGAGTTCGCTGCAAGACAGGCTCTCTCAAGTTTGCATTGACCGCGAAACACATCACCGAAAGAGGCACCGATGAGAGCCACCCGCGTCGTTCAGAAAATTCTGTCGAACTACGAATCCGATAATCCGGGTACGAAAGCCAACCTCTGCCGCATGTTGATGAACGGTAAGCTGGGCGGCACCGGTAAGATGATTATCCTGCCCGTCGATCAAGGCTTCGAGCACGGCCCAGCGCGGACTTTTGCCCCGAACCCGGCTGGCTATGACCCGCATTACCATTTTCAACTCGCCATCGACGCAGGCTTGAACGCTTACGCAACGCCGCTCGGGATGATGGAAGCAGGTGCGGACACGTTCGCCGGGCAAATTCCGACGATCCTGAAGGTTAACTCCGCGAACTCACTGCTGCCTGACGAAGCTGGCAAAGACCAAGCCATTACGGGTAGCGTTGATGATGCCTTGCGCCTCGGTTGTTCGGCCATTGGTTTCACGATCTATCCCGGCTCTGCCAAATCGCTCGATATGTTCGAAGAAATCTCGCAGATGATCGAAGAAGCAAAAGCCAAAGGCATTGCCGCCGTCGTCTGGTCCTATCCGCGCGGTGAAGCGATCACCAAAGCAGGCGAGCTGGCCATCGACGTTTCCAGCTATGCGGCGCACATGGCTGCGCTGTTGGGTGCGCATATTATCAAGGTGAAACTCGCTTCGGACGATCTGATGCTCGAAGAAGCGAAAAAGGTCTACAAGGCCGAAAAGATCGCGATCAAAACTCAAGCTGACCGCGTGGCTGACGTTGTGAACTCGTGTTTTGCTGGACGTCGCTTGGTCGTCTTCTCAGGCGGTTCGAAAAAGGGCGCAGACTCAGTCTATGACGATGCCCGCGCGATCCGCGACGGTGGCGGTAACGGTTCGATCATTGGCCGGAACACATTCCAGCGTGAGCGCGGCGAATCCCTCGAAATGCTCGCAAAGCTGATCGAGATCTATAAAGGCAAAGCCTAAACACCTCTGACGTCCCCGGTCTCTTCAAAGGGATCGGGGCACAGCGCGATCGTCGAATTCTTATGGCAGAAGAGATTTTCCTTCCGACCTCGCGTGGTCAACTTTTTGTCTGTCGATGGTCGCCTGAGACACCCAACGCCCTGACCCCGCCCATCGTTTTGGTCCACGACTCGCTCGGCTGCATTACGCTCTGGCGCGATTTTCCGGAGCAATTGGCGCGGCACACTGGACGATCTGTCATCGCGTATGATCGTCTTGGCTTTGGCCGATCCGATCCGCACCCTGCGCTTCTCACACCGCCAGATTTCATTACCGATGAGGCCGTCGGCGATTTTGATCGCGTATTGGATCACCTCAATATCAAAGAGTTCGTTGTGCTTGGTCATAGTGTCGGCGGGGGTATGGGGCTTGGCGTCGCCGCAACTGTCGGGTCGCGATGTCATGCGCTCATTACGATCTCAGCTCAAACGTTTGCGGAAGAAAAAACGCTCGAAGGCGTGCGTGCCGCCAAGGAATTTTTTGCGGTGCCAGAGCAAGTCGCTCGCATCAGCAAATATCACGGCAACAAAGCGCCTTGGATTTTGAATGCCTGGATTGAGAATTGGCTTTCGCCCGCGTTCGACGATTGGTCTCTCGACGCGCAGATAAAAGAAGCGCGATGTCCCATTCTCGCGATTCATGGCGCTGAGGATGAATACGGAAGCCAAGCGCACGCGGAGAGAATAGCGGAGCACGCTGTCACGCCCGTCACGCTCTGCATCTTAGAAGGCGAGGGGCACGTTCCGCACCGCACGAGTACCAAGACGGTTCTTGCGACTGTGAAAGAGTTTTTGGCTCAAACTTAACGCGCAGTTACTCTGTATCGATACCGGAAGGCGAATACCGAACGAGATCAACCCATTTGGTGACGGGAAATTCACGCTTCGTGCGTTGTCTTTGCTGGATTCTTCGTTATGGATGCTCATCGCTGACGAAAGGCTACCGATGATCCGCTACACGCTTCAATGTGAGAACACCCACCGCTTTGAGGGTTGGTTCCAGAGCAGCGATGCGTTCGACCAGCAAGCGTCGGCGGAACAGGTCTCTTGCCCTGAATGCGGTTCCACGAGCGTCGAAAAATCGCTGATGGCTCCCGGTATTCCAAAGAAAACGCCAGATAGCAGCGTCGGACCGCGCGAGGTCTTCAATCAGATGCGGGCGTTACGTTCAAAGGTGATGGCCGAAACGGACGACGTCGGTTCGGCGTTCCCAAGCCAAGCTCGCCAAATGCATGACGGCGAGATGGAACACAAACCGATCCGAGGCAACGCCACCCCCGAAGAAGTCAAAGAATTAAAGGAAGACGGTATCCCTGTCTTGCCGGTTCCGCCGGAACCACCGAGCGAGAACTAAATATTCATTTTGGAAATTGCCGATTTACTGAAATGGAAAATCCGCCAAATTCATACTTTAGAAACCATAAATTCTTGAATTACTATAATTTGAGGCAAATTTAGCCACACTCTTCACGGTCGCGCAACTCCCGTCTGTTTATTGTGACATCGTACAAAGTCCGGATGAACCGATTGATGCGCGATAACGAGCCAAAGCAGGAAAGAACGATCGCATCGCGACACGCGCTCGACTACGTGCGCCTCGTGTTTCGCGATAAGGCGAGCGAGGCCCGTTACCAGAAAGAAACGCTCGGTGAAGCCATCAACTACATTCGGCTTTACGTTGGTGCGGGGGCAGTCGGTTATTCACTCTTCGGGATTCTCGACTATTATCTCCTGTCCGGCCCGGTACTGTATGCCAACTGGGGAATACGGTTTGGGTTCGTCGTACCATCGCTATTGGTCGTCTTAGCGCTTACTTTTCACAAGCGTTTTCACGAGTTCGCTCAGATCACCCTTTTCTCGGCCATGCTATCGTCGGGTATTGGCGTTCTGGCAATGATCGCCATTCTACCGCCGCCTCATAACGGCACTTACTACGCTGGCATCATCATGGTCGCGGCATATTGCGGCACGTTGATCCAACTGAAATTCATTGCTTCTTCGGTCTGCGCTATCGGATTGATGCTTGCTTACCAGCCGGTTGCGATTTGGGTAAATCCCGTTCCGTTTGGCGTCCACCTTAGCAATACGTTCTTTCTCGCCATGGCGGTCGTCATTGGGCTTTTCACCAGCTACCTGCACGAGCTTTACATGCGCCGCGCTTATATCGGCGATATTATTATCCGGGCACAAAACGAAAAAAGCCGTGCCCTGCTGATCGAAGCGCGTGTCGCAAACAAAGCAAAAAGCGAGTTCTTGGCAACGATGAGCCATGAGCTCCGGACGCCGCTCAACGCGATCTGTGGCTTCTCCGAGATCATTAAGGCAGAGATGTTCGGCCCGATTGGCCAAACGCAATATGCGGATTACGCGAGCGACATTCACAACAGTGGCACGCACTTACTCTCGATCATCAACGACATTCTCGACATCGCGAAGGCCGAATCTGGAAAACTGCAGTTGTCAGAAACGACCGTGGATCTATCCGATTCGATTCTCAGTTGCATCCGAATGTGCCGCGCCTCTGCCGACAAAAAAGACGTGAGTATTGAGACCTTAGGCTTCGATACGACACTCCAAGTTTTGGGCGATGAGCGGTTGATCCGGCAGGCCGTTCTCAACCTGCTCTCAAATGCGATCAAGTTCACCGACGCGGGTGGCCGGATCAAAGTAAAACTGGAAATCCACATTAGTGGCGACGTCTCGATTGAAGTCGTTGATACGGGTGTCGGCATTGCGGCAACGGATATCGACCGAGTCTTGCGTCCCTTTGAACAAGTCGAAGGTTCGCTCGCCCGTCAGAACGGCGGCACAGGCCTTGGTCTGCCATACAGCGAGAAAATCGCCCAAATTCACGGCGGCAGACTCGCATTGGAAAGTACGCTGGGCCTCGGCACGCGATGCCGGATCATCTTGCCGCAATGGCGTTTACTCGATGTGATTGAGCCGGAATCCTTGCGCGAAGCAAGCTGATTAGGCCCCCGGGTCTCCCGAAAACTCACCTCCCTTTGACATCCAGCTTTAGTGGACCATCCTTCGAAGCAATCGTCGCCGTTGCCGACGCGATTGCAATCGGAGCGTCTTTGCCATGGATCTTACCGCCTCGATCGACGCTTATTGCGAACGGCACGGACCTGAGTTCTGGGCTGAACCGATTAACGCTGTCACGAACATTGCCTTCATTGCCGCGGCGATGATTGGTGTCCGCGAAGCAAGGCGGCGCGGCGTATTCTCGGGTTGGATCGTCATTCTGTGCGCTCTCGCCTTTTGCATCGGGGTCGGATCATTTTTATTCCACACCTTTGCCCAGCGTTGGGCCAGCATCGCGGACGTCGTTCCGATCCTATTGTTCATCCTCGCCTATCTGTTCGCGGCGGCGCATTACCTCTTTGGTCTGCGCTGGCGAATGGCCATCCCTGCGGCCATTCTCGCCTTTGGGTTGGCCCTGCTCGCCCGCGAAGGGATGCTGGCACTTGCGACCAAAGCACAACTGAACGGGTCTGAGGGGTACGCCCCTGCCCTCGCGCTTCTTCTTGGGTCCGCTATTTTGCTTACGCTCATGAAACACCCCGCTGCGCGGTGGATCGGCGCGGCGAGCGGGGTATTTGTCGTCTCAATGGTCGCGCGATCCATTGATCTCGCACTATGCGAGGCTTTCCCGATTGGCACTCACTTCCTCTGGCATGGCCTGAACGGTCTGATGATCGGATTGCTGCTTTTGGGGATTGTTCGGCACGGGTCGCTTGCGCGCGCCCCTCAGACCGCAGTATAGGACTGGCAACGCTATTGGAGGCTCCCATGTCGGTTGACGCAGACACCGTTCGCAAAGTCGCAAAACTCGCACGAATTGCCGTGGAAGATCACGAAGTCGAGCCTTTGGCCAAGGAATTATCTGGAATTCTAGACTGGGTTGAACAATTGCAGGAAGTCGATGTCGAGGGCGTCGAGCCCATGACATCAGCCGTTCCCATGCGCCTCAAGCGTCGCAAAGATGTGGTCACGGACGGGAACCGCCGCGACGATATCCTCGCCAATGCGCCGGATGCCCGCGAAGGATTCTTCGCTGTTCCGAAGGTTGTTGAGTAAGCCCCGCCAAGGCCATTCCTCTCGATTTGATCGTTTCTGCGGCCCTCGGAGCGCCGTCTTTTGTCGACTCACGGAAAAGTTTGAGACGAAGACTCCCGCGATTCCGCTGCCTTTTGATGCAGCGCACAAGAACCTGAGGGCGGCCACTTACAATCACGCGCAGAGCCCCTAAGTGCTTCCGCAAGATCAATGAATAGCCTCAAGGGTCAGCCGCACCGATGACATTGTTAATGACTCTCGGTGGCGCGCTACTTTTGATGGTTGCCGGCGATGCTTTGGTTCGCGGCGCCATCGGCCTCAGCCTCAAATTCGGATTATCGGCCACTCTCATCAGCCTCACCGTTGTTGCGCTCGGGACATCGGCTCCTGAGTTGGTTATCAGTGTTGAAGCCGCCCTTGCCGGCTCCCCTGACATCGCGCTGGGCAATGTTGTCGGTTCGAACGTGGCGAACACCCTGCTGATTGTCGGCGTACCCGCAAGCATCGTCGTCCTCTCGGTTTCCACGTCAGAGTTACGCCGCAGCTTCACGTTGATGTTAATCGCAACGGTTCTATTTGTCGGTTGGAGTATGACCGGGGAGATTGGCCGCATCGGCGGCTTGGTCATGTTGATCACGCTCGCGGCAATGATCGTTTACAGCTACCGAAAGGCCGACGGCGGCAAGGACAGTTTGGGAGATGCTGATGACGCAATGCCAAGCTGGAAGATCGGAGCGCTTCTTCTGGCCGGGATCATTGGCTTGCCGATCGGCGCTCATTTTCTCATCGAAGGGGCGCGAGAGATTGCGCTCTCGTTTGGCCTGTCTGAAGCGGCGATCGGCCTGACCATTGTGGCATTGGGCACGTCACTGCCCGAGCTTGCCGCCAGTACCGCAGCGGCATTGCGCGGTCGAGGCGACGTTGCGCTGGGTAATGTTCTTGGCTCGAACATGCTCAACCTACTAGCGGTTATCGGAACCACAGCGGTCATTACCCCCTTGAGCGTCTCGCGGGCCTTTCAGACCGTCGACATTCCCATCATGGCGGTAACCAGCCTATTCCTCGCGCCCTTCCTGATCAGGAACATGAAATTGGGACGCATGGCGGGCCTCGTTTTCCTCGCGCTCTACGCCGTCTTCGTGGCGCTCGCCCTCGGCGACGCGACAATCTGACAATTCTCGAACACAGGAGACCAGAGTGACCGACGCATCGGTACAAACTTCAGAGCTGAGCCCACCTTCAACGGAGGCGACAAAGCAAGGACTTGATCCAGCGGCGAAAGCGGGACTTCTTTTAGCCGCCGCTGCCGTCCTTGGTATCTTAAGCGAAAACATCGCTGCCTTGCGACCGCTATACGATGGTTTTCTGACGACCAATGTGACCGTCGCCGTCGGCGAGTTAGCAATCGCCAAACCCCTGCTGCTTTGGATCAATGATGGCTTGATGGCCATTTTCTTCTTGCTGGTCGCGCTTGAGATCAAACGTGAAGTTTATGAAGGCGCTTTGTCGACATGGAAGCGTGCCGCATTGCCTGTCTACGCGGCAGTCGGCGGCATGCTGGTTCCAGCCTTGATCTTTCTTTCGGTCGTCGGCTGGGAAAGTGAAGAAGCAAAAGGTTGGGCGATTCCAGCTGCCACGGACATCGCGTTTGCGCTTGGCGTGCTGAGCCTCTTTGGGAAGCGCGTCCCGGCTGAACTTAAGACGTTCTTGCTTGCACTCGCCGTCGTCGATGATCTGGGCGCGATCATCATCATCGCGATTTTCTACACCAGCAAACTATCTGTTGCGGCGTTGATGCTTGCTGTCCTCGCGGGAATTGGCCTCTTTGCACTTAATCTCAGCGGAGTAAAACGCTTCACGCCCTATGTTTTGCTTGGCATCGTTCTTTGGGTTTGCGTCCTCAAATCTGGCGTTCATGCGACCTTGGCGGGGGTAGCCCTTGGCTTTGCGATCCCGCTTCAAACAGGCCGAAACGGAAAATCCCCAGCCAAAACTGCGGAGCATAGTCTGCACCCTTGGGTTTCGTTTATGGTGATGCCTCTCTTTGCCTTCGCCAACGCCGGCGTTCCCTTGGAAGGTCTGAATGTCGAGCTTCTTCTCGCGCCGCTTTCGCTTGCAATCATGCTGGGTCTCTTTATCGGCAAGCAGATCGGCGTGTTTGGCTTTGCTGTTGCCTCAATTAAACTCGGAATCGCCGAACGCCCAACGCAGGCCAGTATGATGCAGCTTTACGGGGTTTGCCTGCTTGCCGGTATCGGCTTCACCATGTCGCTGTTTATCGGCGCATTGGCCTATGTTGACCCCGAACACCAAACCCTCGTCCGCATTGGCGTAATTTCAGGGTCGATCCTCTCAGGAGTGGTCGGTGCGGTGATCCTCGCCTTCGCAAAAAAGCGTGTCGTTAGCGCGGCGGCTTAAAGACCGGCGGCGCGTTCTCTTGCGAGGCGGGCGCGCTCCTCAAAACTTGAACTGACAACGGGCGTATCAAGAGGGCGCAAAGGAACGGGCGGACGGGGTGCTGTCGGAGATGACTGAGCCACCGGGGTTGCTAATGTACGAGTCGCGGGTCGATTTCCAATCGCGCGAGCCAGTAACTCTGCCTCATTCACCGTCCCCAACTCTGCCGTACGCTGCCGCAGCAGAGCCGCGCGGGCGAGTAGATCCGTTTCGTTCACATCAGAAGACGCGACCTGAGACCGCGCTTGCACTTGCGCCGCCCGAGCCAACAAGTCCGCATCATCAACGGCATGGGGAGCGACCGCCGTGCGCGCTTGCAACTGCTCAGCGCGCGCCAACAATCCGGCCTCATCAACAGGCGGAACAGTACTTTCTGGGCGGGACCGATTGGCGTCCGCGCGAACCAGCAGCGAATCGGGGACGGGTAAAATCTGATTGGCTCGGGCCAACCGCCCTTCAGACTGTCCGCGCAGCGCGTTAAGCCGCTCGGTTGCCTGTTCACCGGTCCCAGCGGTCAATCGCTCCTCCGGCGGTTCCGGCGTGTCCACAAGACGCGGCCAAGGCACGTTACTGACGTCAGAGCTAGCAGGCAGCCCATCAAATGCGCCGAATGTACCGCCACATCCCGCCAAACCGAAAAGAAGACCCAAAACACTCAACCGTGACATAACGACCTCAAAGATTGAGAGGGCAACAGCCACTCATTTTCTAAATTTCGTAGACTATTGTGTTTTAATCAGGCTGCAAAAGCAAAACCATCAGGGGACAATCATGCCGAATGCGACCTCAGACGGCTCCGACTCTTCCGGCTCGCCGATTACGACCACCGAATTGGCAGATAATATGGCCGAAGCGCAAAGGCTCGCGCTGGACGCTTGGTCGCTCTACACGCAAAAGCACGCCAATGATGACGGAAGCGTCGACCCTGATCCGTTCAACATTATGCCCGCGATTAGCGATCTACAAAAAACAATGCTCGAACACCCCGAGCAGATCGTTGAAACCGCGATCGATATGTGGTCCCGGCAGGCGATGCTGTGGAACAAAATGTTGGCCGAGATGGGCGGCGTTCAACTCCCCCCGGTTAAGGGGCTTGAAAACGCCGATGGCGACCGCCGATTTAAAGACGAAGCATGGAATTCCAACGCGGTCTTCACCTATCTCAAACAATCCTATCTTCTCTCCTCTAGCGTCCTTCGCGATACCGTGCACCGCATGGATGCCGAACTGCCAGAAGATGAGCGGCATAAACTCGAATTTTTCACGGATCGATTTGTCGAGGCGATGTCACCGTCCAACGTCTTCGCGATGAACCCACAAGTCATGCAAACCACAGCCGACGAACAAGGCGCAAATGTTGTGCGCGGCATGAAACAATTGCTTCGTGACCTCAAACGCGGTGACGGCGACTTACTCATCAGTCAGACGGATATGAAAGCCTTTGAGGTGGGTAGAAATATCGCCGTCACACCTGGGAAAGTCGTCTTTCAGAACGATCTAATCCAACTGATCCAGTACACCCCGACCACAGAAGAGGTCTACACGCGCCCGTTGTTGATCGCTCCGCCGTGGATCAACAAGTTCTACATTCTCGATTTGAATGAGAAAAAATCGCTGATCCGATGGCTGGTCGCCCAAGGCTATACCGTCTTTGTGATCTCATGGCGAAATCCGGAGGCAGGCGGAATTGAGCGCGATTTCGAGGACTACGTCTCCGAAGGTTTTTATCAGGCCATTGACGCCGTTCTAAAAGAAACGGGGCAAAAGAGCGTCAACACCGTTGGGTATTGCATCGGCGGCACCATGCAATCCTGCGCGCTCGCGCACATGGCCGCAACGGGCGACAAGCGGATTCACTCGGCCACCTTTTTCACCGCGCAAGCAGACTTTGAAAAAGCCGGGGACCTTAAGATTTTTGTTGACGATAAATCCCTCAACCGAATGTCGAAGGACGCCAAGAAAAGCGGCGGCGTTCTCAGCGCGCAAGAGATGGCCCAAGCCTTCAATATGATGCGGGGCAATGACCTGATCTGGAGTTACGTGGTCAACAACTACTATCTGGGCAAGGAGCCGACAGCCTTCGACCTGCTCTACTGGAATGCAGACTCGACGCGGATGCCGGGCAAATGCCACGTCTCGTATCTGAAGGATTTCTATCGCGACAACGCACTCGCAAAGGGCGAATTGTCGATGATGGGTGAAGAACTCGATATTACAAAGATTAAGACGCCGATCTATTCGGTCTCAGCGCGTGAAGACCACATCGCCCCCGCTGAGTCGGTCTATCGCACGATGAAGAAATTTGGTTCTACCGTCCGCTTCGTCGTCGGCGGCTCTGGCCACATCGCCGGTGTGGTCAACCCACCTGATCCTGCCAAAATTAAGTATCAGTATTGGACGAACTCCGCGACGAAGGCGAAGTGGCCGACCACCGTCGAAGACTGGATCAACGGTGCAAGCGAAACGCCGGGATCATGGTGGCCCGACTGGGACAAATGGCTGGCCAAAAAATCAGGTAAGAAGATTGGCGCAAGAGAACCCGGTGCGATCCTCGGCACTCTCGAAGAAGCGCCGGGATCATACGTCAAGGTGAGGTCAGATAGCCCGGTGGAAGAATAGCGGCGCTTAAAACCGCTTTTGTAGCCGGTCTAAATACTCGCGCTCGTCGGCGGAGCGATCTCGCTCTGACTGGCGGCGGCGGATTTCGCGTTGGATTTCCAATGCGCGGTTGCGGGCGCGTTCGCCGGGGACTTCAACGCCGAGGCCGTCATCAGGACCGGTCGAGCGGCTGAGACGGCCGAACGGGTCGAACTGCTCCGCTGCGGTCCCCGTTTCTCCACCATTTTGACGACCGTTCGGCGTACCTTCGCCCTGCTCACCATTGCGGGCCGCTTCTTCAGCCAGCGCCTGTGCGCCTTCGCGCAAACGATCCAAAGCCCGCGCTTGTTGGTCAATCGCGTCGTTCAAATCACCGTTGCCCAGACTGTCTCGTGCCGCGCCCATTTCGCGCTCGGCATCGCCCAAGGCATCACGTGCACCGGGAGCATCCATGCCGCCCATCATCCCGTCGAGCTCTCCGCGTAAGCCTTCTTGTCGACCCCGAAGTGTGCCTTGGCCACCGCGATCACTGCTGCCATCGGCGCGGCCTTGACCGCCCTGTCCTTGGCCCTGTTGCTGGCCCTGCCCTTGACCTTGGCCCTGTCCGGGATCACGACCTTGGCCTTGCTGGCCCTGCCGTCCGCCTTGACCCTGACTTTGCTGTCCTTGGCCTTGGCCCTGCTGTCCGTTTTGGCCTTGTTGGCCCTGCTG
>CAZXMX010000020.1:0-14768 GCA_964641645.1 uncultured Neomegalonema sp. | reverse complement strand
TTTGCTGTCCTTGGCCTTGGCCCTGCTGTCCGTTTTGGCCTTGTTGGCCCTGCTGACCTTGCTGACCATTTTCGCCTTGCTGGCCAGGGCGCTGTTGTTGCGAGCCGTTCTCGCCGTTTTGTAAATCCTGAAAGGTCTCATCGGCGAGGTCTTGCTGACGACGCATCATATCTTGGAGGGCTTGCTCTTGCTGCCCGCCTTGACCTTGCCCCTGAGACATTTGCAGGTTTTCAAGCATCTGACTCAGCGCTGACAGCATCTGTTCCGCCTGATCGCGCTTGCCATCTTTGGCGGTCTGTTCCAACTGCTCCAACATTTTTTCCAGATCCTGACGGGTCATGGACTGCTGGTTCTGTTGCTGTTGGCCTTGCGGCTGACGGCCATTTTGCTGATCGCGCATGGCCTGACGCGCCATTTCGTCGAGGTATTCGTTCATCTTCTCGCGCAGTTCAGCCATGAGCTGCTCGATTTCCTCGTCGGAAGCGTCCCGGTCCAACGCGTCTTGGAGACGTCGCTGTGCCGCACGAAGCTGTTCGAGTGCATTATCGAGGTCACCCTCTTCGAGCCGAAGTGCCGCGCTCCAGAGAAGTTCTAGAATCTCGGTACGCTCTTCAAGAAAACGATCCTCGTTCACCGCATAGGTCAGGCGTTTCTTCGCCGTTGACGTCGCAAGAAAAGCGGTCGGATCACTGAAATAGTCGTCAGGATAGTCGGTGAACGCTTCGATCATATCGAGCGCGTCCCACGCGACACGATAATCCCAAGCCAAGTCACGGCGTTGTTCGATCAACGCTTTGGCCATCGGCTCGGTAAATATCCGTCCGGGCAAGATGAACGAGACCGGATCGGATTCCGTGACGTGTCCCGCCGCATCTTCGGCGAAGAGGGTCATGACAACCGGAGAACCAACCCACGGATGCTCGGCAAAGTCTTGCTCGACGGTTTGCTCAATCACTTCGTCGGCGAGCGCCGCAGGTGGGGTGAGCGGAAGTTCAATCGGCTCGTCTATTTCGTCGGGCAGGCTTTCCATGCCTGACCGGTCAGCAACAATCGTCGCCCGCGCAACCACGACGCCGTAATCATCTTCGGCAGTAAACGAAAAGCCCAGCGCACGGGTCGCCGTTGCTTCTGGCGGATTGCTCACACCGATCTCAGGCGGGTTATCAGGGATGACGGATAGTGACCAATCGCCGAGCGAGGCTTCGCGGTAAACAACGTCTAATTCGATATCTTCGGTCACGTCCAAGGTTAGGCCATATACGCCGCCCGCGTCTTCAACGAAACCGCCCTGAATGCCTGCAACCGTTGGCGCTTCGACGACACCACTTGCGCGGATCGTTACCGTCGATCCCGTGGGAACAGCCAACGCTTCGCCCGATTTTTCCGTCATATAGACGGGTGCCATACCGGTATAAGGCGGCGGCGCAACCCACGCTTCCAGCGCCGGCGTGAGGACAGCGGCTTCGGCAACGGTTGGTGTTGGACTGAGAAAAGTCGCGACCCGATCCGCGCCGCCGATCTTCGAATAGGCGAATGAGATCGCCAAACCAAACAGTGCGATGTAACGAAGACCCCAAGGATCATAGGCCGAAAGCCGGGTATTCGGCGCGGGAACTCGTGCCGCCTCAACGTCTCGTTTCAAGCGTTCGCGGTGCGCTTCCCACATGCGGCGCGCATCGGAATCGGTATCGCCAACCGCAATGTCTTCATCCAGCATCGAAGCCGCGCGATGCTCCAGTCCGTCATCGAGTGAACGCAGCACTTCGCTTCGGCTTGGCCGGCGGAGCCGTCTCACGCCCCAAATCAGCGCAATCAACCCGCTAGCGCCAAGAACAGCACCTAGATAAAGCGGCCACTGACCCGGCGCAGACTCAAAAATGCCTAAGAACCAAACCGCTGCGACAATGCAGAGGACGACCCACAAGGGCCAAAACGCCCGTAAGCCACGCTCAATCCAAAGGGAACGCCGTGCTCCTCGAGCCTTTTTTACTAAGGCCTCAGGTAGTTTAGGTGCCGTCGAGGTGGACATGCGGCCTCTCCTAAGCGGTCTTTACAGCGGACGTCTCTGTTTCAATCGTTTCAAGCCAGTCGGGTATCTGATCTTTGGATAAGATATCGTCATATGTGAGGCGTGGTCGAGCAATTGCGAAGCGATCTTTGCTCACAATCACTTCAGGCGCGGGCGGACGGGTGTTGTATTCCGAAGCCATAACAGCGCCATACGCGCCAGCGGATCGGAAAACAACCAGGTCATTTTGTGCAATTTGAGGCATATCCCTTTGTTTTGCAAAGGTATCACCACTTTCGCAGATCGGACCGACGACATCGTACCGAACAATATCCGCACTCGCCGGAGCCTCAATGACCGGCTCGATATCGTGCCATGCGTCATATAGCGCCGGTCGGACGAGATCGTTCATCGCCGCATCAACGATCAAGAACCGCCGTCCGGCGTTTTCTTTAATGTAAACAGTGCTCGCGACAAGAATCCCGGCATTAGCGGCAATGAGGCGCCCGGGTTCAATCTCGAACTCTCGATCTTCCATGCCTGCAAATACGCGCCTCACCATCGCGCCATAGTCAAAGGGTAGCGGTGGAGGCTGATTATCCCGCGTGTAGGGCACGCCTAAACCGCCCCCGAGATCAATACGCGGGATTGGAATACCGTCTGCTTCCAAGCGCTCGATCAAATCGCGCATCAGCGTGTAGGCTTGCTCGTACGGCTCCAGATCGGTCAATTGCGAGCCGATATGCATATCGACGCCAAGAACTTGAATCCCCTGCATCTCTGCGGCTTTTCGATACAGACGCGGCGCATCCTCGTAGGCGATGCCGAATTTATTCTCGGCCTTACCCGTGGAAATTTTCTCGTGGGTTTTCGCATCGACGTCGGGGTTCACTCGCACCGAAATCGGCGCTATCACGCCCATTGCCAGTGCGACTTCGTTCAGAAGTTCTAGTTCAGGTTCAGATTCGATGTTGATTTGCCGAACATCATTTTTAAGCGAAAATTCAAGCTCTTGACGTTTTTTCCCAACGCCCGAAAAAATCACCCGCTCTCCAGGAATGCCAGCCGCCAACGCCCGTCTGAATTCTCCTTCAGAGACGACATCCGCTCCGGAACCAAGTTCAGCCAGAACTTTCAAGACCGCGAGGTTGGAGTTCGCCTTCACCGCATAGCAAATCAGGCAATCGAGACCAGCTAGTGCCTCTTCAAACAACCGATAATGTCGCTGCAAAGTCGCCGTCGAATAGCAGTAAAACGGCGTGCCGACTTCCGCAGCAATATCCGCAATCGCAACGTCTTCGGCATAAAGCGCCCCGTTTCGGTAAAGAAAGTGGTCCAACCCAGCGCTCCCGCCTCAGTTCAATCCATTTTTAACCAAACCCGTTTAAGCCGATTTTACGGAAAACCCAAGGGTTTGCAGACGCACGAAGAGGCTCTACGGGGCTAAAATAACCAGGTCTTAGGCTTGCTTGGTTCGGTCGTGGCGTCTTCAATACCGGACGTTGCGACGGACGGCGGGGCCGTCCCGGGCTCTCTGACAAGGTCACCTTTCACGCCGCAAGCCGAAAGGCCCAAGCCTAACACTCCAAGAACGAACGATCTTATCATAGCAGCACCTCAGCATACCCGGGCAAAGTCCGCAAGAATCATTCAGGTGCCATGCCCAGCGCATGCAAGTAGAGGTCGAGCATTGCTTCTTCCTCTGATCGCTCGGATGGATCTTTCTTTCTCAAGGCGACAATTTTGCGTAAAGTCTTGGTATCGAAGCCATTTCCTTTGGCTTCAGCATACACTTCCTTGATCTGTTCCGCGACTTCCCGCTTCTCTTCCTCAAGGCGCTCAATACGCTCTACAATTGTCCGAAGCTGATCGGCTGCAACTTGTACCGTCGAAAAATCATCGTCATCTTTGGCCATGATCAGCAATCCTAACTACCCAACAGAGGCGCTTGGATAAGACCAACCTGCGTGCGCCGCAAGCCTGTTATCTACCCATGCCAACCCGCATCGCAAATCGCTTCAGCGGAGAAGTTCGGCCCAGTACACTTAGGCCCATGTGCCGCAAGTCCCGCACGAGGCGTGTCGAGCTGAGAACGGAGCGATTGAGCAGATCGATGCCTGCCGTGCGGGCATAGATTTCTGGCATCCGCTTGCGGGAATATTGTTTCAGAGCGTCCGCGGCTCCGGGATCGTCCGCCCCTTCGATTAACGAGGCGAGAGTCTCAACATCGCGAAGCGACGTGTTAAAGCCCTGCGCCCCTATGGGAGGAAATGCGTGAACGGCTTCGGCGATCAACGCGGTTCGTGGTGCGGTTAAACCTGTGGCCACTGTAATCTGAGAATTCCAAACCGCCCGATTATCGACGCGCTTGATCTCGCCGACCACGCCCTGACTGCGTTCTTGTAATGCTTCGAGGAAAGCGTCGCTCTCTAACGCAATCAGATGATCCGCTTCGGCATCGGGCGTCATCCAGACGACACCCGATGCATTTCCGGGCAACGGGGCAAATGTAAGCGGACCGCCAACATGATGCATTTCTGTCGACACGCCATGGTGTGGCTCGGAGTGCGTGACGCGACAGGCAATAATCTTCTGACCGAATTCCCAATCCCGGTGACCGATCCCTGCCGCCTCTCGGATCGAAGATCGGCGGCCATCGGCACCGACGACCAGCTTGACGCGCAAGGTTTCTCCCGAGCTCAGGGTCACCAAGACGCCGTCTCGGCGAGTTACCGAGCGCACCACTCTGGTCTCGCACTTCAAGGTCACATTTGAGAGCAAATCAAGGTGCGCGACTAGTGCAAGACGCCCTTTGCCATTCTCGACATTCCAGCCGAAGGGTCCATCACCCAGCTCGCCCGCCTCAAACAACACGTCCTCACGCACATCGGAGGTTTTACCGCCGCAATCTAGAATACGAAGTCCCATCATCGGCTGCGCATCAGCAACAATTTCGTCCCAAGCTCCGGTTTTTCGGAGGGTTTCGACGCCCGGCATCAGAACAGCCGTTGTGCGCTTGTCCCGCTCAGCGGTTTCGGCGGACGGCTTCGGCCCGGCTTCAATGCATATCACGCTAAATCGAGCAGATGCTGCGCGCGCCGTCATCGCCAAGCCCGCTAAACCTCCGCCTACAACGAGGATGTCCGCCTCAAGTCTCCCAGTCACGCCGCTTGCCCCTCCGTTCCCAAGGCCTGAACAAATGCGGTCAGGTCTTCAGCGACAAAGTGGACGTGCTCGTCGCCTGCGCCAAGCGACGCCCAGTCGCAGGCAGTCGGAACATAAACGCAGCGCATTCCCAGCGCATGAGGCACCTTGAGGTTATGAGCGATGTCCTCGAACATCGCAGCGCGAGCCGGATCACCGCCAGTTTCCTCCAACACCCGTTGATAGGCAGATTCAGCGGGCTTGGGCTCGTATCGCGACGTGCGGATGTCGTAGGCTGCATCAAAGGCGTCAGCGATCCCTAAGCGCCCCAGCACATTTTCGACATGCGCCATATTCGCATTGCTGTGGATCACACGCCGTCCCGGCAATGCAGCAATCGCTTGGCCCAAGGCAGGGTTCGGTTGAATTTCTGAAATATCAATATCATGAACGAAATCGTTGAACGCATCCGGATCCACATCATGATGGATCATCAACCCGCGCATCGTTAGGCCGTATTTCTGGAAATAGTCCGTTTGCATCGCCGCAGCAGATGGCTGATCGATATCAAGTAAATCAATGATATAACCCTGCATCTTATCATGAACGAGCTGCCACATTTTCTCCGGGCGCGGGTAGAGCGTGTTATCCAGATCGAATATCCAGAGTTCGACGTCTGCGAAGGCGCCGAGATCAATTTGGTTCATGCTTCAGGCTCAAAGCTGAGGGAAACTCCATTCATGCAATAGCGCAGACCGGTCGGCTGCGGGCCGTCGGTAAAAACATGGCCGAGATGCCCATCGCAAGTCGCACACACAATCTCGACCCGCTTCATAAAAAACCCGTTGTCCGCGTGTTCCTCAACCGCATCAGAATCCAGCGGTTGATAGAAGCTGGGCCAACCTGTTCCTGAATCGAACTTTGTTGAGGCGTCGAAGAGTGCTGCATCGCAGCCAGCGCAGCGAAAAGTCCCGGCCTCTTTCGGAAAATTGTCGTTTGTGAACGCCCGCTCCGTACCCTTCTTTCTCAGGACGCGATACGCCTCGGGCGACAACTGTTCTTGCCATTCGGCTTCCGATTTCAGCACCTTGTCAGTCATGTTCGCCGTCCTCATGTAGGTCACGCGTTTTGTGTACTTTCGTGTTTGCAATCCACAGATGATGTAGGTGATCCACACGGGGATGGTAGGAGTAGTTGAATGTTGTTTTCTTTCAAAGGCCGATATCGCGCTCGCTTAGCTGCGAATGGCGATGATGTGCGCCGCGCCCAAGCGCTACGCCACCTGACGTTCATTGATGGCACGGGCGCTGCAGAGCGCGAAACGGCACTCGACGCTGACCGTTTTGATGCCGCCTGCGATCATTTGCTGATCGAAGAAGCAAAAACTGGCGAATTGGTTTGTTGTTTTCGACTTTTGCCTCTCGAAGGCGGTTCGGAGATCGAAAGGAGCTATTCTGCTCAGTTCTATGATCTTGTTTCCCTGAGAGAGTTTCCAGATCGAATGGTCGAAATGGGCCGATTTTGCGTGCACCCCGACCATCGATCCGGCGAGGTCCTTCGGATCGCGTGGAGCGCTATGACTCGGTATGTCGACGCCCGTGAGATCAAGCTTTTGATTGGTTGTTCGAGCTTTAAGGGTGTGGATGCGGAATCCTATCAAGATTCCTTTGCCTTATTGAAGGACAATCACCTCGCGCCAGCGCGATGGCTTCCCCGTCCGAAGGCAGCCAATATCTTTGAATTTGCGCGTAAATTTCGGTTTCGCCGCCCTGATCCCATGCGGGCGATGCGCGCGATGCCTCCCCTACTCCGTGGCTACCTATCGATGGGCGGTTGGGTCAGCGATCACGCCGTTATCGACCACGATCTGAACACGCTGCATGTTTTCACGGGCCTCGAAATCAGCCGCATCCCTGAACGGATGAGCAGAGCTTTGCGGCGATCACAGGCTTGAAAACACCTTAATACAAAGATGCAACACACTGAGTTATAATAACAGTTTGATTGCAGGGTCAGGTGAAATTGGTCAAGATTGTGACTAACATCTCTCCATGTTCACGTTGGAGGGATGCCCATGACCCGCATATTTGTTATCTCACTGACCGCTTCGCTGCTCGCGCTTTGGGCTGTCTCTGCCAAAGCCGAAGGCTGGCACACGAACGAGCATTTCCATCCGACGACCGCAGTCTACGGCAATGGACCTCACTCCCCTGCCTCCATCGCCTGGCCCCATACGAACCACGAACCGGCGATCGGTAAGACGCTGACCCCGCAGCAACCGATCGCACTGCAATCGGAGCCGAACGCCGATTACCAATACGATTGGCAAAGCCAACCCGCGCCCGTGCCGCCGCATCTGGCGACGCCGCAACAATTCTCTTATCCGCAACAAGGGTACTATCCGCGCGAAGGTAAGATCGAACAAGCGCCGGGATATGAATATGATTTTGGCGGTGCGGGATCGTATCCGCCTTCGCTTCTGATGGAAGGCGCAAGTTGGGTCGCACCGAAAAAGCCAGCGAAAAAATGGGGCCTTCACGCTCCCCAACCGTTTTCGCACAGCTCGGGCCACGAAACCCATTTCGGCTGCCTGCACTGGTAATTTAGGGCGAGGTCGACGCCTCGCCTTCGGGCAGCAACACGTTATCCACGACATGAATAATTCCATTTGCGGCCAAAGCGTCTCGGCGCGTGATGACGGCCTCTCGCTCTCGCATATCGACGAGAACAGGGCTTCGAATCTCCCCCTCGACGATGATCACCTGCTTGTTGAGGGCAAACACTTTTGTCTTCCCATTAAGCTGCGGGAAGGCGAACAATAGATCTTCCGTGGTCAATCTCGCGGGCACAACATGCCCCAGCAGCGCTTGCTTCAGAAGACCCGCATCACTAGCGATCTGTTCTTTCGCTGTTTGGGGGAGCAGACGCTCAAAAGCCGTGTCCGTTGGCGCGAAAACCGTGAAGGGGCCGATTCCTTCTAAGTCTGCGGCCAACCCAGACGATTCCAACGCAGCAACCAACTGTCGATGCTCTGACGAAGCACGCAGCGCCGCCATAATCGGTTTGTCCTTGGCCACCGCAGCACCGCCAACCACCACCGGCGGCGGTTCGCGATAAAAGCTGCAACCGGCAAGCGCGAAACCACCGATCAGCGAAGAAAGAGCCGTCCGACGTGTAAGGGTCATCCCGTATTTCGTCCCTTCCCAAGTTTTCCGCTCAACCGGCGTTTGGCTGCACGCCAACGCAGGAATGACCGAGGCTTAGCGTCCATTGGCCCGACGCCTCGACGCCCACTCGGAATAGGCTTACGGCGGCCCGCGCCCCATCGCAACGCATTCAGGCTCCAGTCTCGGCGCTCTCGTAGGATGTTGCTGTAAAATTTCATATAAGGTGGCCACGTAAATGCGGCCCAGTGATCCCACGCAGAACTACGCCAAGTCGGGCGAAAGTCGATCGGTGGATCGAGGCGGCTTGCCCAGTTGGCCAGTGCAGGCAAATCGAGATGCAGGTCCATCCACGCAGAAAACTCACTCCCCATGGGTTTTCCGTGCAGCCCGATGACCTTACCGCCAAAGAACAGCGACCAGAGACGGTCTCGAAAACGAGGATTTTCATCCGCACGACCAGCGAAGGCCGCGAAACGCCGTCCCCAACGGCTCAAGGTGGCATCGCGCGAAACAAGGGCATTGAAAATCTGCGGCTTGCTACGGTTATGCCTTGCTAAAGCCCGCAGGGCGAGGCGCGCATCAAGCCAATGCGGTGCACCAGACAATAGGACAACCCGTCCCACACGGTCTAACTCGGCCACCCGATTTTCTTCCGCAAGTCGGCGCAAAGCGAACAAGGCGACCCTAGCGCCAAGACTATGGGCAAAGATATCAATGCGCCGATTGGGAAAGACCTCTGCCAGAGCGGTCACCGTCCGCGCCAACCCTTCAGCAGCAATGGGCGCGGTTCGATAGGCCGTTGAGTAATAGGTTTCAGCACCCCGGTCAGACCAGCGCAACGTTGATAGCCAGTCCCGCCAATCACCGCGAACGTAAGTCGGGTCGCTCGCCCATGCGAAACCGACTGCCATACCGCTTTCGCCTTCATCGTCTTCGAATCCCAATCGCTTGGGCCAAGGCGAAGTGTGTGCCGCTCGCTCAACCGCCAATTCATCTTCATCGAAATGGAAAATCTGGCCGTGCGGATTTGCAGCGCGCCCGCGCTCGTCGCTGAGGGGGGCTCGGGGATCATATTGGAAACCATGCACCATAACGCAGACCGGTGCGTCGGAGGCCAATTCAGGCAGGATCAATGAGCGTTCACGCTGAAAATGATCCACCAATGGTGTGATCGTGTCTCCCTTCAGAGGAGCCAGCAGGCCACAACGCCGGTAGGGATCATAGGCTTCTTGAATCCAGGCCCCGTCGCTTTCCGGCGCAAACAAGGCCCATTCGGCGCGCGCACTCGCATCTGGCGCGGCGTTCGGACAACATGTTAGCCTCAGCAGCGCCATGCGCTCCCTTTCTTGAATTCGGACCCTATGGTCTTTCGGAACAAACTCTTATACTCAAATCAAATCAATCTCTCGTCTCAGTGGAGGCTCCGATGCCGAATTTTGAGTACAAAACTGTCGCGCTTCCTCGCTCGGTTTCAAAACGCCGCAAGCGACGACAGTCCGAAGCCGATATGATCGCAGAACAACTCGGAAAAGTCCTCAACGAAGAAGCCGTTGAGGGGTGGGAATATGTTCGCGCAGAGACGTTAACGACGCCCGGACAAAGCGGTTTGCTCAAACAACCCGTTCCAGCGGCCTACGTCGTGCTCATCTTCAAGCGTTCTCGGGGGGCTGCCTGGGAAAGCCACGAAGATCACAGAAACGAGCCTGCGCCGCAACGTGAAGCCGCTCCGATTCCCCAAGCGGCCCCCGCGCCGCCCGTGATGACGGCACCGCAAGCGCCCGCGCCGGCGGCACCAGCGCAAAATCCGGGCGCGAGTCAGGAAATGCGCTTCGGGACCACGAGCGTTCAACTCGTCTCCAGCGGCGACGGTTCGTCCGTTACCCAGATGCGTCCCTTAGGGTCAGCTCAGGACTAACTTTATGGACTTTACGCTTTCCGAAGACCAGATCGCCATCCGTGATATGGCGCGAGGGTTCTCTGCAGATCGGCTCGCCCCGAATGCAGCGGAGTGGGACGCAAACGCCCATTTCCCAAAAGACGTCTATCGCGAAGCGGCCACACTCGGTCTCGCTGCGATGTACACCCGCGACGAGCACGGCGGTTCGGGCCTCGGTCGCATGGATGCTGCACTGGTGTTTGAAGCCCTCGCGGAAGGATGCGTGACGACCTCCGCCTATCTGTCGATCCATAACATGGTGTCGTGGATGATCGACAGCTTCGGCTCCGATGAGACTCGCGCCGAATACCTGCCTGCGCTGTGTTCGATGGATCAGTTTGCCTCGTATTGCCTGACCGAGCCGGGTTCTGGCTCCGACGCGGCAAGTTTAAAGACGAGTGCGACGACGCACGGCAATGCCGACTACAAACTGAATGGCGGCAAAGCCTTCATCTCAGGTGGCGGTTCGTCGGACGTTTATCTCGTCATGGCCCGAACGTCTGATGACGGCCCCAAAGGTGTCAGCGCATTTCTGGTGCCAAAAGACGCCAAAGGCATCAGCTTCGGCAAAACCGAAGACAAGATGGGCTGGAACAGCCAACCCACGGCGCAAGTCCTGCTAGACGATTGTATCATCCCAGCCCGTAATCGCCTCGGCAGCGAGGGCGAAGGTTTTACTTTTGCGATGAAGGGTTTGGACGGTGGCCGGATCAATATCGCGGCTTGCTCGCTCGGCGGCGCGAAAGCCGCAATGACAGCAGCGGCGACATACACCACCGAACGCAAACAGTTCGGCAAACCCATCGCAGATTTTCAGACCACGCAGACGAAGCTGGCGGATATGGCGACCGAGTTCGCCGCCTGCCAGCTCATGACCTATCGCGCGGCCCATGCGCTGGATTCAGGCGATCCGCGTGTGCGAGAAAAATCGGCGCAAGCCAAACGTTTCGTGACCGATACCTGCTGGCACATCGTCGATGAGGCGCTGCAACTGCATGGCGGGTACGGCTACATCAAGGACTACGAGATCGAACGCGTGCTGCGCGATCTGCGCGTCCATCGCATCCTTGAGGGCACCAACGAGATCATGCGGACGATCATCGCGCGCCGTATCTTGAAAGATGCAAAGGACGGCACGTTAGCCGAGGCCTTCGACGCGTAACCGACCTCCAGAGCCCTCACGAGCCTGTGACATCGCTTGAAACTCTGAAAAAATACGGTAGCATCACTGCCATATTTTCGGGAGGCTGACCTATGGATGCTCGCACCGTTTCGCTCGATGACCGCTATGAGCTGGAGCATGGCCGCGTCTTCATGAACGGTCTGCACGCCTTGACCCGCCTGCCTCTTGTTCAGATGAGGCGCGACCGCGCTGCGGGCCTAAACACAGCGACTTTTATCTCCGGCTATCGCGGCTCCCCGATTGGCGGATACGATCAAGTCCTCATGCGCGAGGAAAAACGCCTTCGCGAAAACAACATCGTCTTCCAACCGGGGGTCAACGAAGACCTCGCCGCGACTGCTGTTTGGGGCACCCAACAAGCGCATATGTCACCCGGCGCAAAACACGATGGCGTCGTCGGCATCTGGTACGGCAAAGGCCCCGGCGTCGCCCGTACGGGCGATGCGTTTCAGCACGCGAATGCCGCTGGCACGGCGCCCCTCGGCGGTGTTCTAGCGCTGGCAGGCGACGATCATGCCGCGAAGTCATCGACGGTACCGCACCAGTCCGAGCACTTTTTTTCCGCCTCCGTGATCCCCACGCTCTACCCGTCCTCGATCCATGAGTTTATCGAGATGGGGCTGCTTGGCATTGCGATGTCACGCTACTCCGGTTGTTGGGTCGGCATGAAAGTGATTGCCGATACGATCGAGACGACCGCCACCGTTGACCTGAAAGGCGAGGATCGCGTCTTCACGATCCCAAGCGATTTTGAAATGCCCGCCGATGGTTTGAACATCCGCTGGCCCGATGATCGTTGGGAACAAGACCACCGCCTGCAAGCTTATAAGGGTTATGCCGCCATCGCGTTCGGACGCGCAAACCAGGTCGACAAAATCGTCATCGACACGCCGAAGGCGCGCTTCGGCATCATCTCCTCCGGCAAGGCCTACGAGGACACGCGAGAGGCGTTGCTCCAACTCGGCATTGGCGAGGCAGAAGCCGCCGCGATTGGTCTGCGCGTTTATAAGGTCGGGATGCCTTGGCCGCTCGAACCCGAAGGCGTGCGAAACTTTGCTGAGGGCCTCGAAGAAGTTCTCGTCATCGAAGAACGCCGCGAAATCATTGAATTTCAAATCAAACAGCAGCTTTTCAATTGGCGCGCTGATGTGCGCCCTCGCATCATCGGCAAGTTCGATCACGAAGACAAACCGAACCTGCCCCTTGATGTCGAGCTGACCACCGGCAAGGTCGCCCGCGCCATCGCCGACCGCATCACACACCTCGATATGGAACCGGGCCTGCGCCGACGGATCGAGGAAAAGCTGGAATGGTTCGAGGGCCGCGCAAAGGTCCGCCAAGACCATACCCCGCCGATCATTCGCAAACCCTATTTCTGCGCGGGCTGCCCTCACAACACCTCCACAAACGTTCCGGAAGGTTCGCGGGTCGGGGCGGGCATTGGATGCCACTTCATGGTGACATGGATGGACCGTAACGATGCGGGGTATTCGCAGATGGGCGCGGAAGGTGCCCAGTGGCAAGGCACAGCCCATTTCACCGACGAGGCGCATCAGTTCATCAACCTCGGCGACGGTACGTACTTCCACTCGGGCTTACTCGCGATCCGTCAGGGCGTCGCGTCGGGCGTGAACATGACGTACAAAATTCTCTATAATGACGCTGTTGCGATGACCGGCGGACAGAAGGTGGATGGCCCGCTCTCGCCACAACATGTTGTGCGGCAAATGCACGCCGAAGGGGTCACACCCATTGTCCTTGTCACGGACGAGCCGGAAATCTACCGCCCCAGCGAACTCCCTCCTGGAACCACCGTGCGCCACCGCGATGAACTCGACGCCGTTCAACGGGAAATGCGTGAGGTCAAAGGCTGCTCCGGCATCGTCTTCGTCCAAACCTGCGCCGCCGAGAAACGCCGCCGACGCAAACGCGGCACGTTCCCCGATCCTTCCAAACGCGTCTTTATCAACCCTGAAGTCTGCGAAGGCTGTGGCGATTGCTCCGTACAATCGAACTGCGTTGCCGTAGAGCCGTTCGAAACCGCCTTGGGCCGAAAGCGCAAGATTAATCAATCGGCCTGCAATAAAGATTTTTCCTGCCTTAAAGGATTTTGCCCCTCCTTCGTAACCATTGAAGGCGTCGAACCGCGCAAAGCGGCTGCGAAAGAGATCGATCCAAACTCAATCCCGTCACCCGTCGCGGCCCGCGCTCTAAACGATGCCTACAACATCGCGATCACTGGGGTTGGCGGCACAGGCGTCCTCACCATCGGTTCGGTCATGGGAATGGCCGCTCATATCGAGGGCAAAGCCGCAATGATCCTCGATATGGCGGGGTTGGCGCAGAAGGGCGGCGCGGTTTTCTCCTACCTGCGCCTTGCCGATGATCCCGAGAAGATCACCAGCCCCCGGATTGTCACGGGTGGGGCCGACTTGCTGCTCGCCGCCGATGCCGTCGTCGCGGCATCGAAAGACGGAGCCGTGCTCTGCGATGCCACCCGAACGCAAGGCGTGGTCAACACCCACCTGACACCCGTGGCCGATTTCATCAAAGACCGTGACCTCGATTTTCGCACCGACCTGACGCGCCAAAAGATCGCGCGCACGGTCGAGCACGACGAAGGCTTCCACGATTTCACCGCGCTTGCCGAACGCGCGCTTGGCGATGCCATCATGGGCAACATGATGATGATGGGTTATGCGCTGCAAAAGGGCCTGTTGCCCGTGGGCCTCCATGCCGTTTTGCAAGCCATCGGACTGAACGGTGTCGCGGTTGAAAAGAACGTCCAAGCCCTACACTGGGGCCGCAAGCTCGCCGCTGATCCGATTGCCGTCAGCGAGTTACTCGGCGAGGCGAAATCAGAACCCATCCCGCAAACCCTCGATGAGGTTATCGCCCATCGCGAGGAGCATTTGACGGGGTATCAAAACAAGCGCCTCGCAAAGCGCTATCGCAAGCTGGTGGATGAGGTCCGAGCCGTTGACGAGGCGCTCGCCGAACCCGTCGCCCGTAACTACGCGAAGCTGCTCTCGTACAAAGATGAATACGAAGTCGCGCGGCTCTACACCGATGGCCGGTTCGAAAAACGTCTTTCTGAGGCTTTCGATGACGGTGCCACGATCAGCTTCCACCTCGCCCCACCGCTTATGGGCGGCAAAGACCCAAGCGGGCGTCCGAAGAAACGCAAGTTCAGCAAGCGCATGATGACCGGCTTCCGCATCCTGACCAAATTGAAGGGATTACGCGGAACGTGGTTTGACCCATTGGGAAAAACCAAAGAACGCCGCGCCGAGCGTCAACTCATCAAAGAGTATCAAGCCGACATCAAAC
>CAZXMX010000019.1:0-26966 GCA_964641645.1 uncultured Neomegalonema sp. | reverse complement strand
GCGCGTCAAGGCGATACGATCCCGACATGACAAAACCGATTTATATTCTCGGCTACGGATCTCTGATTTGGGATCTCGACGACTTGGCCCCTAAAGTCACCGGCGAGTGGCGGATGGGCATTGGCCCCCAGTTTCCGTTAGAGTTCACGCGAATTTCGCCCAAACGGAAGCAAGCTCTGGCACTGGTGATTGACGAGGCCGGCGACCCCTGCCCCAGTCACGTAATCCGTAGCATCCGCGCATCCGTCGCCGAGGCGGCCCACGATCTCGCCGCCCGCGAACGCACCGTCCTCGATCATATCGGCTGGGTCGATCTGACAAACCAGACGAGCCAATCCAACTATGGCGGCGTCGCTGATCTCGTAACGGGTTGGTGCATGGAGGAAAACGCGGCTGGTGCGGTCTGGACAGACTTGAACGGCAACTTTGACAACTTCACAACTGAGCGCGGAATTGCCTACCTCAAGACCCTCACCGGCGAGAGCCTCAAGGCCGCCGAAGAATACATCAACTGTGCCCCGTCAGCGACCGATACGCCGCTTCGCCGAGCCCTCGCTGCGGACCCGTGGTGGCAAGAGCTGACACAGGCAGCGCGACGATGAGGTCTCCGCAAACGGTGCGGGCATTGGAGGCACTGGGGCGAGTTCAACTCTCTGAGAATTTCCAGATGCGCGAATTTCTTTATTCTGAGATCGCCCAGATGCACGGGTTGGCGAATGTTCCGGTCAACCCCGATCTTGCCATTGCTGCCGGAACTCGTCTTTGCGAGGATTTGCTTGAACCGCTCAACAAGCGCTGGGGCCGAATTATCGTCCGATCAGGGTACCGTGCGCCCGATGTGAATCAGCTCGGCAATGAGAACAATTGGTCCTGTGGAACGAACGCGCATACGGCTGCGAGCCATATCTGGGACAGCCGCGATTCGCAGGGTCTCATGGGCGCAACGGCAACGGTGGTTGTGCCGGGATTTCTGACGCAAGTCACAGATGAGGGCGGCTGGCAACGGCTCGCCTGGTGGATTCATGATCATCTGCCCTATGACAGCCTCTATTTCTTCCCAAAGATGTGGGCGTTCAACATTCGGTGGCACGAACAACCCACCCGTCGAATTGACAGCTACGTTTTGCCACGTGGCTGCCTGACAAAGCCGGGGATGGAAAACTGGAGCGGAACGCATGAGACATGGTATCGAGACCTGAACTGATAACGGGAGTCGTAGTGGCCCTTGCCATAAACCTCTTTAATGACGTCTGGCGGCGCAGCGTTTTCGCTTTGCTGCTGGCTGCGTTCCTCGTGCCTGCTCCTATGCCAACGCACGCAGACGAGATGCGAGCGCTGTACGCTGCCCAAGGACTCCTTTGCGCTCCTAAGAGCGATGACCAGCCGCACAGGGAAGCGCATTGCGTCTTGTGCATCCTGCCAGCTGCGGGGGCGCCTCCGGAATGCGCATTGGCAGAACGCCGCCTCACGGTCGAGGTGGTTGCTCACGCCGTGAAGCGTCACCTGACAAGCGCGACCTCAGTCAGATTACATCGCGCCCGCTCGCCACCACGCCGCATTGTCTGAACTCTGCTCACAGACTCAAGCGCGCCTTGGCGTAGCCCATAATTTACGGATTTTCGACATGACTTCACTTAAAACGATTTTCGCTGCGACGTTTCTAACGTTGACCTCACTCTCCGCGAATGCAGCCGAATTCAAGGCTGGCAACCTCAGCATTGCACACCCGCACAGCTTCGCGACACCACCCGGATCGGCAACTGCCGCAGGCTATCTGTCGATCACCAACAATGGCACCAATCCAGATCGGCTAATCGGAATCGATACGAACTTTCCTCGCGCTATGATCCATCGGTCCGATTTGCATGATGGCGTGATGAGAATGCGCCATCAAAAGGAAGGCGTCGTCATTCCTGCTGGAGAAACTGTCACCTTTGAACCCGGTGGGTTTCACTTCATGTTTTTGGGGCTGAAGGATCCACTCAAAGAAGGCGAGAAGGCAAACGCCACCCTTCATTTTGAAAACTCAGGCAGCGTCTCGGTCGTTTTCAACGTCGAGAAACGTAAGGTCACTTCGAAGGCGATGGATCACAGCGGCCACGGCGCAAAAAAAGTGCACGTTGAAGAAAACTAGGTCGCTTAAAACCAACAGATCTCAATGGGATTTCGGGCCAAGCTCGGCTCGGAACCCCATTGCTGAGATAAGCTAGACTTCGTATTGCGCGAAGGTTTTTCGATTCTGTTGCGCGATGTAATCCGCCGCTGTGATCGGAACATGCTTCGCGTCTGCATCAAGCGTGCCCAGCGCCCTAGGATCGACAAGCGCATCGGGTGACGGATCGAAGAAAACCGGGATCGAATATCGTTTCTTGCCAGATCGATTAATCACACGGTGAACCGTGGAAATGAATCGGTCGTTGGTCCATCGCTGCAGCAAGTCACCAATGTTGCACACCAAGGTCCCCGGAATGGGCGGAGCCTCAATCCATTGGCCGCCTCGATTACGGACTTGCAGACCGCCGTTGTCATCCTGAAGCAAAAACGTCAACACTCCGAAATCGGTGTGAGGTGCGACCCCAAAACGTTGCTCGGCTTCATCAGCTGACGATGACGGCGGGTAATAAACGAGCTGACCGCGCGCCATCGGGTTTTGATACGCATGCTGAAATGTCGTTTCGGGAAGCCCGAAGCTGATCGCGACCGCCTTCAACACGGCATCTCCGATACCACAGACCGATCGATAGTAAGGCAGCAAGTCCGCCTGCAAACGCGGGAACGCCGACGGCCAGCGATTTTCTGGTGGCACGTCCGGAGCCCCCCAAAAGAAAACCTCTTTCAGGTCGTGAGTTGCCGCCCCTTGCATCTTCGCCATCCCAGTTTTCATCCAACCGCGTTGGTTCGTATCGACCGCAGCAGATGACTTCACGGTTTCTGGTTGATCGAAAAAGGCACGGGAAACATCAAATGCCTGCGCCATCACTTCTGGCGCGATGCCGTGGCCAGATAGGTAGAAAAACCCAACGCGAGTCGCCGCCTCGTGAATTGCGGCTGCAGTGGCCTCTGGCGAGCCTCCTGCTAAGAGAGGAGAGATATCGATGACGGGTATCTCAGAAACGTCGGCCCGTTTGGCTTCGGCGTAATCCATCGAACTCTCCACAGCTATCATCACGGCAAGGGCGCGGATGCTAATCCCAGAGCAGGATTTAAGGCGTGAAAGCGCCCGTTTGTCGAGAAGGACGATAAACGCCATCCCCAACAAAACTTGGTTGGTGCCTTCGTGAAAAGAGCGGTTTAACTGTGGGGTATCAGGCGGAAAGCCCTGCACCGGGGCGATCAACGCGGAACTGATCGAGCAAAGTCGCTTTGTCCATCACGAAATCACTGTCGATCCAAAGTTGCTCAAGCCTTTTCAGCGCGGTTCCGAGCTCGGGGCCAGGAACGATGCCGTAAGCCATCAAATCTTGCGACGAAACAGGCATCTTTTGTGCTGCGCCCTCATCGATCGCGTTGATGAGTTTCACATCCGGCAAAGAAGCTTGTTCAGCCGATTGAATAAAGAGCGTATCTTTCCCAGCCAAATCTCCACGATCATACCCTAACCGACGGGCATCTTCCGTTGTTTTGACTAAGGCAGAAGGCGCACGGCGAGCGCGCAGCGCAGCCATATCCTCGTTGGAAAGCCGGAGCGCCCGCCCTGTATCGCGTGGATCGCTACCCCGAGTGAGCAACGCCAACCTGCGGATCGCTTCAGGAGAAGCACCAAAACGACGTTCCGCCGTTTCAAGCGCGGCCATTGGTGTGGCAAGGCGCGCCGTTGGCAAGACTTTCGCCAGAACGCCGGTCTGTTCCATCATATCGAGCGCAACGGCTGGTTTGGGGGCTGCGAGCATCTTCATTATTTCTGAACCGACACGTTCCTTGGCCAAGAGCTCAAGCCCGCCGGTCAACCCAGCACAGGCGACCAACGCGTCAGGTTCCATTGTACCTTCGCCGTAATGGGCGTGAAAACGAAACAGTCGCAGAATTCGCAGGTAATCTTCTTGGATACGATCACTGGCTGATCCGATGAAGCGCACGCGTCGGGCCAGTGCGTCCGACAGTCCAGAGTTCAGAAGATCGTGAACGGTACCATCCGAGTCAGCGTAGAGAGCGTTCATGGTAAAATCGCGCCGCTGAGCGTCAAGCTTCCAGTCTTTTGTGAAAACGACCTTTGCCCGTCGCCCGTCTGTGTGCGTGTCTTCGCGCAGGGACGTGATTTCGAAGCTACGTCGGCCTTTGACGGCGGTGAGGGTACCGTGAGAGAAGCCCGTTGGAATAACCCGAATTTCAGCGTCAGTCAGAACCCGGATAACCGTATTCGGGTCGACGTCAATCGCAATGTCGATATCATTGACTTTACGCTCAAGCAGCGCGTCACGCACGCAGCCTCCTACGAAACGAGCCGTTCCATTGCTGGCTTTCAGGGCTTTCATGACTGCAGCCGTCTCCGGTGCAAACATCCATTCGCCGGCTATTTTCTCAGCCATCGACCGCTTTCCTAGTCAATCTTTCTAAAACTCCGTTCAGGAGTTGAATCCATTCAATTAAACCCGCCATCAATTAACTTTCCGTTTTCGATACGCGCGGGCGTGTAGGTACCGTCAGCCGAGCCGCCGCCAGTCGCGACGACACCCACGATTGCCAGGGCGGCAAGAAAAAGCCCTACTAAACCGAGGTTTAGCACAGATTCTCGCTCCCAATCCTTAGGGTTTCGCGCGCCCTCACCTTGCGGCCCACCGCGCGCAAGATCGAATAAAAAATAGATGACGAATGGTACGGCAATCATAGCGAGCGCCGCGATTAGGATGCGAATCATTCCCTCATCTCCAAATTTTCCCCGTTAGAGCTTGGCAACTCGGTCGGCCAGCGCGCGCAACATCCCCGCAGTCGCGCCCCAAATCCGATACTCTCGAACCATAATGACATAGAAGCCACTGGTCTTGCCATCCAGAGTGTAGCTCTCGCGTCGATAGTTTTCTCGATTCATCACATAGCTTAACGGCACTTCGAAGACTTCTGCGACTTCTGATGGATCGGCGACCGGGCTAAATTTGGGGTCGATAAACCCGATGAAAGGCGTAACGAGAAAACCTGTCCCTGTGGGATAGGGATGTAGCGCACCAGAAATTTCGACTTGATGAGCGCCTAAACCAATTTCTTCTTCAGCTTCACGAAGGGCTGCGTCTAGCGGAGACTTGTCCGACGGTTCAATTTTTCCTCCGGGGAAGCTGATTTGACCAGGATGCGCCCGTAAGTTTTCAGCGCGGCGGGTGAGGATAACCGAGAAACCGTCGGATCTATCGATAATCGGGCAGAGCGTCGCGGCTCGACGCAGTGTGTTGTCGATCTCGGCGACCTCACCGCCTCCGCCGGGCGTGCTGGGGAGGCGCATCGCCTGATCAATGTCTTCCTTAGAGAGGGGACCTCGGGGCACCATTTAAACGGCAGGCCCAATCGGAAACGCCTGTCCAGCAGAGCGAACAACAAACCTATCGCCTTCAACTTCTCCAATTTCTGCTAACCGATAGAAAGACTTACGATCAATCAAAGCGTCGAGGCCCCGGCGAATGTGGATGTATGGAGAGGGTTCTCCTGTCGTGTCATCTTCTTCGACTCGGATCGGATTGTCTTGGCTCGCGATGACGTGATCACCGACATTCGTCTCAAAGTGCAACTCATCACCCTTTATCTCGAAGTCTACGGCGATAAACGGCGCGTCTTCGACCGTCAAACCAACCTTTTCAACCGGTGTGACGAGAAAATACTGCCCATCTTCAAGTTTGAGAATAGAAGCAAATAAGCGCACGAGTTCAGGCCGTTTGATCGGCGTTCCTTCGTAGAACCACGTGCCATCACGCCTGATCTGCATGTCCAAATCGCCGCAAAACGGCGGATTCCAGAGGTGAACCGGTGGCGCCCCCTTCGGCGCGACCTCTTTCACGCGCTCAAAAAGCGACTCCGCTTTTGGCGGCGACGTATCCAAATTCGCGCTTTTTGACATAGACTTGCCTCAATAAAAGTGTGTTCGAGAAACGTCGCATAGGTCGAATGCGATTTCGACCGTCTCATCGGAAGTTTAGAGAACGACGCGGTTGTGGGGAAAGGCAGGCTGCTGATTGCAACAATTCTGTCAGCATCATTGAAATGCGATATTCCCGGGACATTGTAGAGGGTATAAGCATCTTGAGACGAAGATTGAACCGGGGATCGCAAACCCGGCATGAAGGAGCAGGCCGTTGGATACTGTGATTGCTGAGAACCCCGCAGACGCGCAAGCTGGTGATCCAGTTGCAGAAGCTGAGCGTGCCGCGGAAACGCTTAAGCAAGCGAAGCTCGAAATTGCGAAGAAAATTGTCGGTCAAGACGAAGTCGTCGATCTTACGCTCGCCGCGATTCTCTCTGGTGGTCACGCATTGCTTGTCGGTGTGCCCGGACTGGCGAAGACACTGCTGGTGGATACGCTCGGCACCGTGCTCGGATTAAACAGCAACCGCATTCAGTTCACACCTGACTTGATGCCTGCGGATATTTTGGGGTCCGAGGTGCTTGAAACCGCTGCGGACGGAGGCCGGGCCTTCAAGTTCATCGATGGGCCGGTTTTTTGTCAGCTTTTGATGGCAGACGAGATCAACCGTGCCAGCCCCCGCACACAATCTGCGTTGCTGCAGGCGATGCAGGAAAAGCAGGTCACGATCGCTGGCCAACATCGCGATCTACCCGCACCATTCCATGTTCTCGCGACACAGAACCCGATTGAGCAAGAAGGCGCTTATCCGCTGCCCGAAGCACAACTCGACCGGTTCCTTCTTGAAGTGATCGTTGGTTATCCAACCCTCGATGAGGAACGTCAGATTCTGGTTTCGACAACGGGCGCAGCGCAGGCTTCCGCGCAAGCGGTGCTGAACGCAGACTCGCTGCTCGCATTGCAATCCTTGGTGCGGCGGGCTCCCGTTGGCGACAAGGTGACGGAAGCAATTCTAGCCCTTGTGCGATCTTGTCGACCTGAAGATGACAGTGCCTCAGCTTTGGTCAAAGAGTCAGTGGCTTGGGGGCCGGGACCGCGCGCCGCACAAGCCCTAATGCTCGCCTGCCGGGCAAGAGCCTTAATCAACGGACGTCTGGCGCCTTCGATGGAAGATGTCGTCGCTCTGTCTCGACCTGCTTTACGTCACCGTATGGCGCTTGGATTCGCAGCCAAAGCCGAGGGCGTCACGCTGGAAACGGTCATTGATGCTGCGGTGAAGAGGGCGTGTGGGTGAACCAAACCGCCCGCCTCACTGCTGATGCTGCCCGCGCCGCCTCGGCGCTGCCACCTCTTCTCGCTGAAGCCGAGAGAGCTGCCGCCGCTATATTCGGCGTTCACGGTCGGCGACGGGCGGGCTCTGGTGAAACGTTCTGGCAGTACCGACAGGCGCAGCCAGGCGATGCCATGCAAGCGATCGACTGGCGGCGCTCTGGCCGTTCTGACGAGGTTTTCGTTCGGGAAACGGAGTGGGAGACGGCTCAGACGGTATGGCTATGGGCCGATGACGCATCGTCGATGCGGTTTCAATCCAAGAAGGCCACGACACAAAAGTCAGACCGCGCAACCCTCCTCGCCCTTTCACTCGCGATCTTGCTTGAACGCGGCGGTGAACGTTTTGCCTTTCTGGGTCGAAAAGACCGCTCGATCCGAACAGGCCGCGCAGGGGTGAACCGCGCGGCGCTTTTGCTCAGCCGGGAACGCGAACCCGACGGTGATTACGGCTTCCCGCCTAACGAAGTGCTCTACACGGGCGGCAGCCGAGCTGTGTTCATGTCTGACTTTTTCGGCGACCTCGACAAACTGAAGATTGCCATGTCGGAAGCGGCCTCACGCCGGGTGAAGGGTATCCTGCTTCAAGTCGTCGACCCAGCCGAAGAAGCTTTTCCCTACAAAGGCCGGATTTTATTTGAGAGCATTTCTGGCGCTCTCAAATATGACGCAGATCGCGCAGAATCGCTCCATGACGCCTATCGTACCCGGTTGTCAGAGCGTCGAGACGCGTTGAAGCAGCTTGCGCGCAAGGCAGGATGGCGTTTTGCGATTCACCGAACCGACCAACCGATCTCGCCGGCATTGATGATGTTGCACCAGACCTTGGAGAACGCGAGGGCTGGCCGATGATGCAGCTTGGCCCTCTCGGTTTCGCGTCCCCATGGCTCCTGCTGGGATTGCTGGCGTTGCCAATTCTCTGGTGGCTGTTACGCGCGACCCCGCCGGCACCCTTACGGGAGCGATTTCCCGGTGTCGCGATCCTGCTTGGGCTTGAACCGCCCGAAAAAACGCCCGACCGCACGCCATGGTGGCTCTTATTGCTTCGCATCCTCATCGTTGGGCTTGCGATCTTTGCTTTTGCCCAGCCGCTGCTCAATCCAACAAAACGTCTTGCCGGAGAAGGGTCTGTCCGATTGATCCTCGACGGAGGCTGGGCCAGCGCCGCGGATTGGGATGACCGGGTCTCAGCAGCGACCGAAATCATTGACCAAGCCGCGCGAGCTGATCGGACTATTCGCCTTGAAATCTTGGCAGAACCTTCGGATAGCGAGCGCACGGACGAGGTATTGAGCGCAGCCGAAGCCCGCGCTCGGGTCGACGCTTTGCAGCCACGCCCGTGGGTTCCGGATCGGGCCGCTCTGCTGGGCCGTCTGAACGAAGAAGATACGACCGAGACGATCTGGCTTCATGACGGCCTCGATCACGACGGCTTTGCCGCTGAAATGGCGGAAACGCTGATCGAGCAGAACAGCCTTCGTGTGCTTGGCCCAGAACGCGTGGTTCAAGCGGTCCAACCGGCACCGCCCGAGGGAAGCACAATGGCTGCGATCGTGCACCGTGCCAGCGCCGATTTAGCTCGCGATGTTACCGTTGTTGGATACTCCGCTGAGGCTGACGGTGCACGGCGGCCATTGATCGCTGAACTCGCGAAGTTTGGCGAAGAAGACCTGTCCGCAACCGCCGAATTTGATCCTCCGCTCGAATTGCGAAACCGAATTGCGATGTTTGGGTTGGATGGTTCGAGAACCGCTGGAGGCGTGGCTTTGATTGATGACCGCTGGAGCCGCCGCCGGGTCGGTCTCGTTTCAGGGGAGCGCACGGACGGCGGACAACGACTTCTTTCGGGCGTCCACTATGTCCGAGAGGCTCTGGCGGAAATCGCAGAAACACGCGAAGGGACCACGGCTGATTTGCTGGAACAAAATGTCGACGCATTGATCGTCGTCGACGTCGGTGCTTTTCCTGTCGAGGAATCGACGGCTCTGTTGTCTTGGGTCGAGGCCGGTGGATTATTAATCCGGTTCGCGGGACCAACACTTGCAGCCACAGCAGAGGAAGCACGCGCCGGATTTGGCCGTCTTGAAGATCCACTTCTTCCCGTGCGCCTTCGCCCCGGTGGGCGCGATCTCGGCGGTGCTATGAGTTGGGGTTCGCCGCAGCGCCTCGCCCCGTTCAAACCTGACAGCCCATTTCATGGTCTTGTCCCACCCGAGGACGCAGCCATCGCCAAACAAGTACTCGCAGAACCCGATATTGATCTGCCGACTCGGACATGGGCGAGCCTCGCCGATGGTGCGCCGCTGGTAACCGCCGACTCTCGTGGAGACGGTCGTGTTGTCCTGATTCACACCAGCGCCGACCCCCGTTGGTCAACTCTGCCGATTTCTGGCCTTTTCGTTGAGCTGCTGGATCGGATTATCGAATTTGGATCTGGTAGCGGCGTGAATGACGCTGGACAAAACTCTGGCTTCTGGCGCCCGATCTCATTGATCGCAGCCGACGGGACGTTGCGCCCCGCCCAAGGCGACGCGCAGAACATCGCCGGTGAGAATCTTGGCTTGGGTGCAACGGCCATCGCTCCACCCGGCCTCTATGAAGCCGTGGGCGGCAATGATGCGGGGGCGCGTCGCGCTCACAACACACTTGCACCGGATGCGGTCCTGACCCCTATGCCCGATTTTCCCGCTGGTGTAGAAACTGGCTTGCTCGGTGCGAGGACCGAGACCGAGTTGAAACCGTGGTTCTTGGCAGCGGCTCTGGTCCTTTTGCTATTGGACGCCATCGCCGCGCTTGCCCTTTCCGGCAAGCTTCGCGGGGCCGTTGCCGCGCTGATGTTATTGGGGTTTTCGGCGCCGCAAGGGGTTGAAGCCTCCGAAGACAAGGCATTGCAAACTGCTCTCGGCGGGGCCTTCGGATACATCGTCACTGGGGACGCCAAGACAGACAATATCGTGCAACAAGGGTTGTTCGGCCTTGTTTACACGTTGAACGCCCGCACCTCTGTCGAACCGCCCGTTCCGGTCGCCATTGATTTGGAGAACGACGAGCTCGCCGTCTATCCGTTTATCTACTGGGCTATCACAGAATCGCAGCAGCGCCCCACGGATGACGCCATCGCCAAGCTGAATGAGTATATGCGCAAGGGCGGCATGCTCATGCTCGACACGCGAGATCAGAACCTCGCGCTTGCGAGCGGACAAACACCGGGAACCCGTGCACTGAAAAGGTTGACGGCGGGTCTGGATCTACCTGCTCTCGCCCCCATCCCTGAAGGTCATGTCCTCCGACGCAGCTTCTATCTATTGGATGACTTTCCGGGGCGTTGGAGAGGAGGCGGCGTCTGGGTTGAAGCTGTCCCCCCTGAAGACGTCAACGAAGCCGCCAGTTCTGGGGGGTTTAAAAATGACGGCGTATCCCCCGTAATCGTGGGTGGACGCGATTGGGTCGGCGCTTGGGCTATGAACGACTCTGGTCGCCCCTTGCTCCCGATGGGCACTGGCGGTGATCGCCAAAGAGAGATGGCGCTGCGTTTTGGCATCAATCTCATTATGTACACCTACACCGGGTCTTATAAATCAGATCAGGTTCACATCCCCGCGCTGCTTGAGCGTTTGGGACAGTAAAGGCCACGCATGGAATCGAGCGCTACAGGCCTGATCTTTAATCCCGTCGTTCCGCTATGGGTGCTGGCGATTTTTGCCTTGGCAATCGTCGGGTTCTTCATATTCGGGCTCGTTAGAGGCGCACGCGGGGCTTGGCTGCGCCTTCTTGCAGGACTGGTTTTGCTCGCTGCCTTTGCAGATCCAAAGCTGAGCCAAGAACTGCGCGACCCTTTATCTGACGTGGCTCTGCTCTTGGTCGACGAGAGCGCGAGCCAAACCATCGATGGCAGAGCAGAACTGACTGAAGAAGCAGCGGCAACCATACAGGCAACAGCGGAGAAGCTGTCTGACCCAGACTCGCCACTCGAATTGCGCATCGCCACGGTAAAAAGTAAAACTGGCGAAGCCTTTGACGATCCCGGCACGCGTCTTTTCACCGAAATTGAAACAGCTCTTGCCGATGTCGGAGAAGACCGGATTGCCGGTGCGATCCTCATTACCGATGGCCGCGCCCATGATGCACCGGATTGGTCCGCATTGGATGAAGACGCAATTGCAACCCGTTTCCCCGCGCCTCTGCATGTCCTCTCAACGGGTCGAGATGACAGCTTTGATCGACGGTTAGTTTTAGAATCGGCCCCAGCTTTTGGGATTGTCGGAGAAGACGTTTCGATCCGACTGCGCATTGAAGACATTGGCAAAACCCCAACCGGTGCGCCGCCTCCTCAAGTCATGCTCCGAATTGATGGCAAGGACGTGCGCCGCGATGTCCTGACCGTCGGCACTTCGACGACCATTTCTGCCAAACTCAATAAAGGCGGGGCGAGCGTCTTTGAGATCGTCGTCACGGAACTCGGCGGCGAGATCACGCAACGCAACAATCGCGCGCTCTTTACGGTGCGCGGAGCGCGAGATCGACTGCGTGTTCTATTGGTATCGGGCGAGCCCCATGCCGGAGAACGCTCTTGGCGCAACTTGCTGAAAGCCGACCCTTCCGTTGACCTGGTTCACTTTACGATTTTGCGCCCTCCATCGAAAATGTCGGGCACACCAATTCGCGAACTCTCACTGATCCCGTTCCCGACGCGCGAACTGTTTATGCAAAAGATTGATGACTTCGATCTGGTCATCTTCGACCGTTATACGCGGCGCGGTGTGCTTGCCCCGGCGTATCTCGCGAACGTCGCTGAGTATGTTCGCCAAGGCGGAGCGACGCTCATTGCAGCGGGCCCAAATTTTGGTGGACCGAGCAGTCTTTATCGCAGCCCACTCGCCGAGATTATGCCCGCGACCCCGACCGGTGGCTCGGTGGAAAAATTCTACACGCCGCTGCTGACAGATCCGGGCATGAAACATCCCGTCACTGCCGACCTGCCGCAGGCTGGTGAAGAACCGAAGTGGGGGCGCTGGGCGCGGCTGATCGACATTGATCCTCGCCGCGGCGACGTCTTGATGGCAGGCGAAGGCGAAGAGCCGCTGCTCGTACTGGACCGTGTTGGTGAAGGTCGCGTAGCGATGCTGGCATCCGACACGGCATGGCTTTGGTCCCGTGGGTTTGAGGGCGGTGGCCCCCTCGCGGAGATGTTGCGACGCGTGGCGCATTGGTTGATGAAAGAACCTCAGCTAGAAGAAGACGCGTTGACGGCAGAAGTCATCGGCTCTCGCGTTGAAATTACGCGCCGTAGCCTCGGTGAAGCACCTTCATCCGCTGATATTTCGACTCCATCAGGGGATCGAGTGGCAGCCCAGTTTAGAAGTGCCGGCCCGGGAAAATGGCAAGCCACTTTTGACGCCCAAGAAGCAGGTCTCTTCTCCATCACCGATGGAGTTTTAGAGACATCCGCTGCGGTCGGCCCACCTTCACCGAAGGAATTCGAAAACCCGCTTGCGACCTTCGACATCTTGCGTCCAGTGACAGCCGTAACGGGTGGTGCTGAGATTATGCTTCGTGACAAAGGAATTCCAGAAGTGCGCCGCGTTTCAGGCGCGCGAAAAACTTCCGGAACGGGGTGGATCGGCCTCCGAGAGCGCGGAGCCTATGTCGTTCGAGATGCCACTCTCACGCCATTAGCTCCGGGGTGGCTCGCGCTACTCATTGCTGCGGGCCTCTTACTCGGCGCATGGAGAATGGAAGGTCGCTGAGAGCAGCCCCCTAAGACGGTTCCGGGAAGTATCGCTCCATAAACTCGGCGATCGAGCCTGTTGCTCCACGCCGCCAGAGATCGTGGTGTTGCCCCCCTTCAAACCAGCGATACCACTTTGGATCGGCTGCCGCATCGAACAGACGGTCGGCGTGATGAAACGGAATCACGACGTCGTTTGTGCCATGCATCACCAGTAGCGGTACATCAATCTGATCGATCCGATCAATGGATCGGAACGGGTCTTTGACGGCACCGAGCGCTTTGATCGGGTAGAAACCAAACTTCTCTTGAGCAAGATCATCAATCGCCGCGTAAGGTGTTTCGAGAATAACACCTCCGACGCCGCGCTGGCTCGCTAGCGTAACAGAGATGCCGCTACCGAGGCTCTCGCCGTAAAGTACAACGCCGTCCGGCTCGACGGGCCGACCAAACAGTTCAGGAAGCGCGTCATATACGGCCAACGCATCAGCGGCGTGCCCCTCTTCCGTCGGTGACCCGCCTGTGCCTGATCCTCCGCGCAGCCCCACGCCAACCACACTCCAGCCCTGATCGATCATCCAACGAAATCGACCCGATCGGTGCCCCAAAACCCCTGCGTTACCATGGAAGTAGAGGAGAACGGGCTGCGAAGGCCCTGCATCATAGCTCCAAACAACCACATCAACGCCGTCGCTGGGAACCAGCTTCTCAACCATTTCAGGAACATGCCGTTCTACGGGAACCAGACGTTCGCTGCCATTGTGATAGAGGAAAGAGCGTTGACCCGCGAACAGCAATGCAAAGCCGATCAAGTAAATGGCGAACAGCCGACCTGCAAAAATTGCATAGCCAGCCCAGCCTTTCCGCGCAGGAGGCAAGCCAATCAATTTGGTCGATAGGCGGGCACGGGTGCTCATTCAACTCTCCAACTGAGGGTAGAATAGTTTTAGTCTTGTTAAGAAGTCACTACCGCCCTTGCCGATACGCCCAGCTCACTGCAAAGTCATCGTATGAATGAATTTGGATATTTCGGTTTGGAAGGCCAAATCGCGCTGGTCACGGGGGCTTCTTCAGGCCTCGGGATGCACTTTGCTCAAACACTCGCTGCGGCTGGGTGTACCGTCGGTTTGGCCGCACGGCGAGGCGATAAGCTGAGGTCCCTTGCAGAACAAATCGAAGCGCAAGACGGGACCGCCATTGTGTTGGAAATGGATGTCACAGACGCAGCCTCAGTCGACGCTGGACTAGAGCGCCTAACCGAGATCGCGGGCACGCCCACTATTTTGGTCAACAATGCGGGAACCGCAGCGCCTGCATCTTTTTTGGAAGCGACCCCGGACGAAACAGCCCAAGTTTTCGCTCTCAACCAGAACGCTCCATGGCAAGTCGCGCAGTCGGTTTGCCGTCGTCTTGTCGAAGCAAAGCTTGGTGGGAGCATCATCAACATTGCATCGATCACGGGCCTTCGCACTCTAGGGGGGGCCGCAAGTTATGTGGTCAGCAAAGCCGCTTTAGTACAAATGACCAAGGTTCTCGCATTAGAACTGGCGCGTCATGACATTCGAGTGAACGCGATTGCGCCGGGGTACTTTGCGACGGATCTAAATCGCGACTTCCTTGAAAGCGACGCGGGACAAAAAATCATCCGACGTGTACCCATGAGACGTTCGGGAAATTTAGAAGACCTCGATGGCGCATTGCTTTTACTCGCATCAAACCGCAGCCGTTTCATGACAGGCAGCATTATTCCCGTCGATGGCGGGCATCTGGTTTCGGGATTGTAAGATGGATTTCACGATTTCTCCTAAGACCGAAGCCCTTCGAACAAAGGTCAGAACGTTCATTGACGATGAGGTCCTTCCCATTGAGAATGATCGAAGCAATTGGGATGAACACGAGAACATCGCCGATGCCCCCCTAAAAAACCTTAGAGATCGAGCAAAATCGCTCGGTATTTGGGCACCACAAGCCCCAATCGAGCGCGGCGGGCTTGGGCTCTCCACGGTTGAACGCGCCGTTTTCTACGAGGAGGCGAACCGCTCTGTCTTCGGTCCCGTCTGTCTCAATTGTGCGGCACCTGATGATGGCAACATCTCGGTGCTGGCAAAGATCGGTACGCCGGAACAACAGGACCGCTGGCTCCAACCGATCATCGACGGCGCTGTCCGCAGCGCCTTTGCCATGACCGAGCCTTCCCCCGGCGGAGGGTCTGACCCTTCGATGATTCAAACAACAGCCGTTCGCAATGGTGACATTTATTCGGTTACAGGCCGCAAGTGGTTCATCACCGGCGCGGCGGAGGCGCAGCATTTCATTCTACTGGCCCGCACGTCTGACGACGCCCGTTCCGGCCTCACCGCGTTCTTGTTCGACGCCGATCAGGCGGGCTGGCGCATTGAGCGGCGCATCGGCATCATGGGTCCCGAAGAACACGGCGGTCACTGCGAGATTAGCTTCGATGGCTTGGAAATTCCGGCTGAGAATATCCTCGTCGGTGAGGGACGCGGGATGAAAGTCACACAAACCCGCCTCGGCCCGGCTCGCCTAACCCATTGCATGCGTTGGCTGGGTCTTGCCAAACGCTGCGTCGAAATCGCACGCGACTATGCCAAGACCCGTGAAGGCTTTGGGGTTCGGTTGGCCGACCGTGAAAGCATTCAATTGATGCTCGGTGGGCTCGCCGCTGACATTGAAACAGGTCGCCTTCTGACAATGAAAGCAGCGTGGGAGATTGATCGCGGCAGCTTTGCCCGCAAAGAAGTCTCGATGGCGAAAATCCACGTCGCCAATCTGCTGCACAAAGCCGCAGATACCGCAATTCAGATCAACGGCGCACGCGGGTATTCGAAGGACACGATCCTCGAATGGATCTACCGTTACGCCCGTCAAGCGCGGTTAGTGGATGGTGCCGATGAAGTGCACAAAATGGTGCTGAACCGCGAACTCGCCGCTGAGGGGCGTGATTTCTGGCATTGGGAAACCGATGCAAGCTGACTTCGACACCGTGGCGCTGGAGGGATTTCTCGCTAACGAGTTTGGCGATGCACCAATGACGTTGGAACGGATCAGCGGTGGCCAGTCGAACCCGACTTACTTTCTCATCCACGGTTCACGACGAATGGTGCTTCGCAAGCAACCAAACGGCCCGATTCTGCGCGGTGCACATGCTGTTGATCGAGAGTTTCGTGTTCTAAAGGCGCTTGAGGACACATCGGTACCTGTACCGGAGGCCCTTCTGTTTTGTGATGACGCCGCGTTGATCGGTACGCCATTCTATCTGATGCAGCGAGTTGAGGGACGCGTCTTCTCGGATTGCGCCCTACCAGACTGTTCACCCGACGAGCGCCGAGCACTTTATCTTTCAATGGCGAAAACGCTGGCGCGATTGCACGCGGTTCGGCCCAACGAGATCAATCTTGAGGACTATGGCAAGCCCGGAAATTACTTTGCGCGCCAGATCGGTCGCTGGTCAAAACAATGGCAAGAGTCCACCCATGACTCAATTCCTGATCTTGATGTACTATCGACATGGCTCTCTGAAAACCTGCCCTCCGACGATGGTCACGTTTCTATCGCACACGGCGATTTCCGCCTCGGCAACATGCTGTTCCACCCCACCGAACCCCATGTGGTTGCCGTCTTGGACTGGGAGCTTTCGACTCTGGGCCACCCACTTGCCGACTTAGGTTTTTGTGCAATGCCTTGGCACACATCTCCTGACGAATATGGCGGGATTCTCGGAACAAACATTGAGGGAATACCAACCAAAGCCGAATTTATCGCTGAGTACGAAAAGCACGCGCAGCAAACCACCCCGCTAGAACCTTTTCACATCGCTTTCGCACTGTTTCGTTTCGCCGTGATATTCGTTGGTATCGGCGACCGCGCCCGGGCGGGGAGCGCAGCCTCAGATGAGGCGGCGGCCCTGGGACCTCTCGCTGCTCGGTTCGCCGCGCGGGGACTAGAGGTTATTGGTAAATAGAATAGAGGGCGTAGCAAGAAGGCCGTCGCGGAAATTCAGATCCAGCTCATCTGGTTTCGAGCAATCGCGCTAAAGCTCACCCAACGGCATCCGCTCCGACCGCCGCCAGCATTGCTTTGCATACTTCGACATCTTGATCACCGCTTCCTGACCCAACGCCAACCGCGCCCGCGAGCCGGTCCTCAATCTTTACTGGCATACCGCCGGGGAGATTTGTCACTGCATTGGCCGTTGCCGCCGCCAGCTTTGCTGCAAAGTCCTCAGGCATCCCCCCGGTTGCTGCTCCCGTCGAAGCTGCAGTGCGTGCCTTCGCGCGAGCCGACCGTAAGCTCAGGTACTTTGCGCCCGTCATGCGGAGGCTACCCATCACTTCACCAGAAGCATCGACAACCACCAAGCATTGAGGTTGACCAATTTCCGTGGCCTTCGCTGCACCGTTCTGAAGCATCGCGATGACAGCCTCATCTGTCAGAATGGGGCGGCTGTCAAACATCGGAGAGTTCGTCATAGTCAAAATCCTGTCGCTTACGGAGGTATATTGAAGGGGAGCCTAATCACTACCCCCCGGATGTCAAAGTCTAGTCCGAAACGGCGCGCGTTTCGCTTCGCGTTGTTGATTACCTACGCTCGGCGGTAGAGCGCTCGGCAGCGATTAAAACCGATGCTCGATCTCCCGAGTGCGAGAGTTAAAAAATTTTACGCCTTCGCTTTTACCTTGGGCCTCAGCACATGCGGCTGGTTAGCGTCATAGAGCGCACTGTCGCGAAAATCGACTTCTTGCAGCGCCGGACCAATCAGGATGAGAGCCGTCCGCGTTATCTTTTCGGTGCGAACCTTCTCGCGGATCGTTGAGAGCGTCCCCTCGATGAACAATTCATCGGGCCATCCAACGCGATACGCCACGATCACCGGGCAGTCCTCTCCGTAATAAGGACCAAGAGTACGTTCGATCTCTCGTAAGTTTCGGATAGACAAGTGTATGGCAAGGGTTGCACCGGTCTTGCCCAGCGTATCTAGGTCTTCACCCGGTGGCATCGCGCTGGCCTTGCCTGCGGTCCGGGTAAGAATGACGGTCTGCGCTACCTCTGGAATGGTCAGCTCACGCCCCAGTGCTGCGGCCGCAGCAGCGTAAGCCGACACGCCCGGCGTCACATCATAGGGAATCCCTAGCGCCTTCAATCGTCGAATTTGTTCGGCAATGGCACCGTAGAGCGATGGGTCGCCCGAATGAACTCGCGCAACGTCTTGCCCCTTCGCATGTGCAGCCTCCATCTCGTCAATGATCTCGTCCAGCGCCATCGGCGCAGTATCGAGGACGCGCGCATCCTTTGGCGCGGATTCAACGATAGCCTCAGGCACAAGACTGCCCGCATAGAGACAAACGGGACAAGACTCGATCAGGCGTAACGCCTTGACGGTAATGAGGTCGGGATCGCCGGGACCAGCCCCGATGAAATGAACGGTCATTCGGTATTTCCCATCTTCTTCGCATAACCCCGTGGCGTATACATTCGTCCGGCGGTGACGCGGGATTGGCTGGAACCAATTAGCACGACTGTCAGCATGTCGACCTCATCGACTTCAAGCTCCAAAAGATCGCGATAAACCAACTTTTCTTCGGGCCGACCAAGATTACTCGCGAGTAATACCGGAGTGTTCGCCGGTCGGTGCTCCAACAAGATCTCCCGCGCCTCCGCGAGCAGCGTACGTCGCTTTTTCGATACGGGATTATAGAATGCGATAACAAAGTCACCTTCCGCGGCAGCTTTGATGCGTCGCAATATGTCATCGCGCGGCGTCAACAAATCGCTGAGCGAAATCGCGCAGAAATCATGCCCGAGCGGCGCGCCCGCCTTTGCCGCAGCCCCTTGCAGAGCCGAAACGCCGGGAGCAGAGATGACCTCGACACGCCGCGCGGCATCGCTGATGTCGCCTTGATCCAGCAGCTCAAACACCAACGCACCCATTGCGTAGATCCCTGCATCCCCCGAGCAGATAATCGCTACGTCGCGCCCTTCGCCCGCACGTTCCAGCGCAAAGCGGCAACGATCTTCTTCGCCCCCGAGCGGGAAATCATGGCGCGGCTTACCGTGCGCGAGGGGGCCCAGCAGGTCGATGTATAGGCCGTAGCCAACCAACTCTTCTGCCTCGGACACGAGACGCGACGCCTCCGGCGTGCGCCATTCGGCTTTGCCGGGGCCAATACCGATAAGCGAGACACGCCCACGCTTGCGACCACGTAATTCGGTGATCGGTTCAGGCGTAATCGCGACCGCACATGTGGCATTGGCCGTCTTTCTTTTGGTTATCCACAGCGAAGCTTCATCCCCACCGGCAGCCAATGCCGCCGCCTCAGAGACCCCATGACAACCGACTTCAGCAAAAACAACATCGGACGGATTTTCCAAACGCGGTGTCAACTTTTCGAGCGTTGGGGCATCGAAGACTCTCATCGGCAGATCAAGCGTTTCTGACAGTTCAATCACTGCGCGTTCGTCCGCCTTCAAATCGAGCGTAAAGATACCCCTCAAAGCCTGCGGAGAAACCTCAAACTCACTGAGCGTCTCCAGTACAAGCGACTTTAGTTCCTGCGAAGAACAATCGCGCGCACAACCAACCCCGAGCGTAACCCGCAGCGGCCTGAGACAAAGTGTAGGACGATCACCCGATGCACTCCATGGCTCCATCGTTACCGCGATCTCGACTGCGTCGCCTTCGGGCAGCACATCAAGCCAACCCGCTTTCGCGGCCTCGTCACCGGAAACATCGACACCGCCACCGGCGAGAACACCCGCCATCACGGCCTTCGCGTCCTGCGGATTAAACAACCGCCAACCGGCAGGCGGTTCATCAAGCGCAATGCCAAGCGACACATCCCCGGCGGTTGTCACCGCCGCGTGGCCTTCCAGCGCTTCAGCAATCTGTTTCGCCAAACGGTTCGCTCCGCGATGCCCGCCCAATAAGGGCACCACCGTTGAACCGTCATCCGGAACAGCGATCATAGGAGGCTCCGCGCGCTTATCATTGAGCAGCGGCGCAACCGCGCGGATCAGAATACCAGCGGCACAAACGCCCACGATGGGCGTCCGTGCGGCGAACAATGTGCGTGCGTGTTCCAACGCATTTGGAAAAAAGGCATCAGCGCGGTCCACCCGGCCTTCGCGGCCATGAACACGCGCGCCCAGTGCTTCGGCAATACGATGCGCCGTCGGTTCGCCCGAACGAGACAGACAAAGAACTACGGGGTCAGCCACGGATCATCGCCTTTATAAATTAGGATCATCGAGAAATAAGGCGCGCTTTCAGGGGCATCCGCGAGCGGCAATACCTGTTGCTCGCCCAGAGAGGCCCGTTCGACATAGCCCGCCTGAGCCGTCACTCCCATGTCATCAAGCAACGCCCGAATACGCGGGAGATGGCGACCAACCTTCATGATGGCCAGAGCTTCTGCCGCCTCAATCTTCTCTCGCATCTCGTCATCAGGCAAGGGACCGGGGATCACCGTCAAGACATCATTGCGTGCGGTAAGCGGCCTGCGCAGCGCCGCCGAACATGCGCCAAGCGATGAGACGCCGGGAACAATCTCCGTCGAAAAGCGATCCGCCAACCGCGCAAACAAATACATGAAGCTACCGTAGAAAAACGGGTCGCCTTCGCACAAAACAATCACATCTTCGCCCTGCTCCAATTGCTTTGCAATCGCATCCGCAGATTGAGCGTAGACATCCTGTGCAGGAAACCGTTCGACCCGCATCGGGACAATCATCGGAATTTCGATCACCCCTTCACGGATTGATGAAGCCGCGATCGAGCGCGCAAAACTCTCACCTGAATCTGGCGCTGGGTAGGCGATCACCTTTGCTCCGGCAATGAGGCGATGGGCTTTCAGCGTCATCAACTCCGGATCGCCGGGACCGACACCAACGCCGTAGAGTGTGCCCGTCATTTCACCAAACTCCATTGCGTGACCGGCATCGCAGTTCGCCACCCACGATAGGGACCAACCGGTTCAGCGCGCGCGGCTGACAACCGCACCAGCTCACCGCCGATATCTTCATGCAGCGCCAACAGAACAGCCTCACTCTCCAGCGTGACGGCATTGGCTACCAATCGGCCATTCGGACCGAGCGCATCATGGCATTGGATCGCAAGATCGCGCGTCAATCCACCGCCGATGAAAATTGCGTTCGGTTGAGCCAAACCGTCGAGCGCATCGGGAACTGTCCCGTCAACAAGCTTAAGCTTTGGCGTGCCCAGAAACGTCGCGTTCTCGCGCGCCATCGCAAGGCGCTCAGCTTTGCTATCAACCCCAACTGCCAAGGCATCGGGCGCAGCACGCATCCATTCGACGGCAATCGATCCACATCCCGTGCCAATGTCCCACAGCATTTCACCCCGAGCAGGCATCAACTTGGCAAGCGTCAGGGCGCGAACCTCTCGTTTCGTCATCTTGCCATCATGGACAAAGGCTTCGTCCGGCAAACCGGGAATACGAGGCATCAATGCAGACGAATTTCCGATCACCTCGACCGCAAGGGTATTAAATGCAGGTGGGTCCGCTGACCAGCTCTCGGCGATCCCATCCACACGCGTCTCATGAGAGCCACCCAGCGCGCCAAGCACCGTCATTCGCGATGCGCCATAACCCCGCGCAGTCAAAAGCGCGGCTACCTCACCGGGCGTTTCGCTTCCCGCCGTGAGGATCAGCAAACGCGCTCCGGGCCAAAAGTAGGGAATGACTTGTTCAACCGCACGCCCATGCGCAGTGATGGTCTCAGTATCCGCCAAAGACCACCCCATTCGCGCCGCCGCCCATTGGAAAGCGGAGAGCTGTGGGTAATAGACGATCTCACCATGCGCGATCACGTCACCGTATTTCGGGTTGGCAATGCGCGCACCAACCGAAAACCAAAGCGGATCGCCAGTGACCAACACAACAACGCGGCGACCCTTGTACGAACGGATTGTCTCGATCATCGCGTCAAAGGGCGATGGCCAAGCAATGCGCTCGGCGGTGATATTCGGCGCCAGCGCGTGGTGACGGTCGCCACCGATAATCACCTCAGCCTGTTCGACTTGTCCACGAGCAGCAGCAGACAATCCCGACATGCCATCTTCACCGATACCGACGATATGAAGCCAAGGCGTCGTCACGCCTCCAAACCTCCGGCCAGCGCATTCACAGCGGCGCTCGCCATCGCCGATCCTCCGCGCCGCCCTTGCAGTGCAAGAAAAGGCGTGCCGCGCGGGTTATCGTTGAGTTCAGCTTTGCTTTCCGCCGCGCCAACGAATCCGACTGGAAATCCAAGGATACAAGCAGGTTTCGGCCACCCTGTATCGAGACGTTCAAGCAAATGAAACAGCGCAGTCGGCGCATTGCCGATGGCGACAACAGCCCCTTCCAGATGCTCACGCCATAAGACGATGGCCGCGGCTGAGCGCGTCGTTTTCAACTTAGCAGCCAACATCTGCACCCGTGGATCATTCAGGGTTACAACGACTTGATTTTCTGCGGGCAGCCGTTTGCGGATAATTCCCGAGGCAACCATCTCGCAGTCGCATAATATTGGCGCGCCATTCGCCAGCGCTTCGCGCCCTTTATCAGCAACGTTGTCCGAAAAGGTTATATCGTCCGCCACGTCGACCATACCGCAAGCATGGATGAGCCGCGTCGCCACGGGACGCAGAGACTCGGGCAGCCGCTCCAAGTTTGCCTCGGCACGCACCGTCGCAAAAGACGCAGCATAGATCGCTGCCGGGTCTTTCTCGTAGACGAGAGTCACGTCTTTTTCAGTCGATCTCTAGCACTCTCGGGACCATCTGGATGATCCGCGTGAGGGTATGGCGCGTGGACATGGTCATGATGATGGTCATGGCCATGCGCATGAGCGTGGTCGTGAGCGTCTTGCATCGCAAGGCGACAAGCCCCGGTGCAAAACGTGTCACAGTGAACGCAGTCTTCGACGTTGGACCCCGGCGCGCTCGCGCCTTGTCCCTCGACGTGGTGGTGGTGGCTTTCCTGCGGAGAGCCGACTTCCGCTTCAAATCCCAAAACCTGCGCGCGGTACTTACACATCGCACAATTCATCAGGTTCTCGCCACCAAGGATCTCTGTCACTCGCTCAGCGAAGGTCGCAATCACTTGCGGATGATCGTTCAGATACCCTGCTTTGACGAACTGAATGTCAGGGTGCTGCGCCGCGACTTCGTCGGCAAAACCATAGATTCGATCAATCAAAATTCCGGTAAAGAGGAAGTACGGAAAGACGATGACGCGTTTAAAACCAAGTTTCGTCACGCGTTGCAAACAAGGCTCGACCAAGGGGAAGGTCACACCGGAATACCCCGTCTCGGCCCATCCAAAGCCCATCCCTTCCCAGAGCATCCGCGTAATCTTCGCGACATTTGAGTTTGCATCAGGGTCACTCGCGCCTCGTCCAATTACGACAAGGCAGGTTTCATGAAGCGGCAACTCTCCGTGTTCAGCATTGGCCGCCTCAACGGCCTCGCGCACCCGGTCCCCTGCAGCGGCAATCATCTTTGGATCTACGCCTAACTCGCGGCCATAGTGAACTTTGACGTTGTTCTTCGCAGCATAGGTATTGAGGACCGTCGGGATGTCGTTCTTTGCATGAGCCGCAGCGAACAACATGCCCGGCACCGCCAAGATTTCATCACATCCTGCTTCAACCAATTTGTCTAAACCGTCTCGAATGACGGGGTTGGCAAATTCGAGGTAGCCGTATTCGCAAGGCGAGTCGGGGAAGTGCGTCTTAAGGCGCTCTGCGACGACGGAAAATTCATCGACTGCTGCCTGACTGCGCGACCCATGGCCGCAGACCATTACACCATACTTGGTCATGCCTCAGCCTCTTCCATCTCTTCTTCAGGTTCGGCCTCTGCATCGGCCTTTTTACCCCGACCCGCGAGCCAAGCTGCGAGAGCCGCCGCACCGAGCGCGCCCGCTGCGATCCAGTGACCATGACCTGCAATCTCTCCCAGATGGCCCACATGAGCCAAAGCCGGGGTTGCGGTAAGCGTGATGGCTGCGAATAGCGTTTTCATCGGTCCCTCCTGACGCATATCGGAGGGGCGCGGGGCTCCCGCGCTCCAAACAGGCCCGCTTCTCGTCCCCCGAAATGGGTCGAACGTTTTGGCGGTTCCGCTCAGCCCTCCGATGAAGGCGCACTGTTCTCTGTGAAAGCGTTTAGCCTTGCCAGTTCGTCGCAGCAATCTGAATCTCGCGTCAGACGCTTTGCAATGCTGAAATGCTGAGGTAGACCGGATGGCCCACCGCCCGCGGAGTTACCTGAATGACCACAACAATTATTGTTTGCGATACTTGCCGATACTCGGTCGAGGAGAAAACAACCAAGACAAACGAAGGCACCGAAAAGACGGGCGGGGAAATACTAGCAGAACAAATCGAAGAACTGACTCAAGGGGTTGAGGACTTAGAAGTCCGGCGACAATCTTGCTTGATGGGATGCGAGAGGCACTGCAATACGGCGGTTACAGCCCCCGGAAAGCTGTCTTATGTGATCGGAAAGTTTGAACCGACAACCGATTCTGCGGAGGCCGTGGTTGCTTACGCACGACTTCATGCCGAGAGTGAAAAGGGGCAAGTACCATTTCGCGAATGGCCTCAAGGGGTTAAAGGCCATTTCGTCGCAAGGATTCCTCCGCTTGGCTGAACTCACGTTGATTATCGGCGGTGCTCGATCTGGCAAGACGGCCCATGCATTAGCGTCTTGCCCGGCGCCGCATTGCTACATCGCCACCGCGCAAGCGCTTGATCCTGAAATGGAAAACCGGATCGCCGCGCACAAAGCCGAGCGGGGCGAGACGTGGGGCTTGGCCGAAGCGCCGCTCGATCTGGCCGCAACCATCAGAACCGAAGCAGCCAACGGTCGCGCCCTCCTCATTGATTGCCTAACGCTTTGGCTTTCCAACCTGATGCACGAAGAGCGCGCGCTCGACGTCGAGACTGATGCTCTGCTCGCCGCTGCCCAATCAGCGCCCGGTCGGATCATTATGGTCTCCAACGAGGTCGGCCTAGGCCTGGTGCCGATGGAGAAGCTCAGCCGCGAGTTCCGCGACGCGCAGGGTTGGCTGAATCAGAGGGTCGCCGCTGCCGCCGACAACGTCCGCTTCGTCGCGGCGGGGCTGCCTATGGTTCTGAAAGGCAAAGCATAGTGCCTGGCTGCGCGCGTTCTTTTGGCCGGCGACGGAGCCCAAAATCATGACCGCGCGGGTGATGATCCAAGGCTGCGGCTCGAATGTCGGCAAGTCGATGTTGGTCGCTGGATTGGCCCGCGCTTACGCCAATCGAGGCCTTCGAGTCGCCCCGTTCAAACCGCAAAACATGAGCAATAATGCGGCTGTAACGGAAGACGGCGGCGAGATCGGACGCGCCCAAGCCTTGCAAGCCCTTGCGGCCCGTGCGCCCACGACCGTGCATATGAACCCGGTTCTGCTGAAGCCAGAATCTGAGAAAGGCGCGCAGGTTATCCTGCAAGGTAATCGCCTTCGCCATGCCACGGCGCGCGATTACACCCGACTAAAACCCAAACTTATCAAAGGCGTAGTCGACAGCTTCGAGTGGATTTCCGCCGCCGCTGACCTCGTGCTGATCGAAGGCGCGGGCAGCCCCGCAGAGGTCAACCTCCGCGCGGGCGACATCGCCAACATGGGCTTCGCGCAAGCCACTGAAACCCCTGTCATTTTGACCGGAGACATCGACCGGGGCGGCGTCATTGCACAAGTCGTCGGCACGCAAGCCGTCATGGACGATACCGACAATGCCCTCGTAAAAGGCTTTATAATCAATAAGTTTCGGGGCGACACCACCCTCTTTGACGACGGCTACAAGCTCATCGAAGACCACACCGGATGGCGCGGTTACGGTGTGGTTCCGTGGTTCACCGACGCCTACAAACTGCCCGCCGAAGATTCCAGCGACATCGGCGAGCAACCGAAGCGGAAACGAGGGTCAACCGAGACATCGTCCGAGACACCCGTCAAAATCGTCTGCCTCCAACTTTCGCGCATCGCGAATTTCGACGATCTCGATCCGCTCGAGGCCGAACCGAATGTCACGGTCGAGATGCTTTCACCGGGCCGATCGATTCCCGGCGACGCGACTCTTGTCATCATCCCCGGCAGTAAATCGACCCGAGGCGATCTCAACTTCCTCCGCAACCAAGGCTGGGACATCGACCTGATCGCGCACCACCGACGCGGCGGTCACATCTTAGGTCTGTGCGGCGGCTATCAGATGCTCGGCAAGACCATCCACGACCGTGACGGCATCGAGGGCACGGCGGGCACATCGGTTGGCCTCGGCCTGCTCGATATCACCACTGAGATGACGCCGGAGAAATCTCTGACTCGCGTCCGAGCCACCGACCTCGCTTCTGGCGAATGCGTTTGCGGGTACGAGATTCACATTGGCCGCACCGAAGGCGCCGACCGCGACCGTCCCCTCTTCACCGTGGGCGGCGAACCGGAAGGCGCTCGATCATCCTGTGGTCGGATCACCGGCACCTACCTGCACGGCCTCTTCGCGCAAGACGCCTACCGAAAACGATTCCTCGAAAGCCTCGGCGGCAACGGCAAAGCCCAATACAGCAACGAAGTCGACAAAACCCTCGACGCCCTCGCCGCCCATGCCGAGGAACATATCGACGTCGATGGGTTGTTAGAAGTCGCACAGGCGGCAAGCTAAGGTTTCCTAACCTTACGAACAACTGATCGAGGGCGTAACGAACACGTCCCCAACGCATCCACAATCAATCACCGCATCAGCGCACGGGCCGACCCGAACGTCGACCAAATTGACCGCGCTGGACCTGCCGTGGTGCGGAGCCGCTTGCCGCAGGCGACCTCTTGGGCCGAGAGGGTGCCTTGCCGCTTTGTTGCGA
>CAZXMX010000018.1:0-27748 GCA_964641645.1 uncultured Neomegalonema sp. | reverse complement strand
GGTGCCTTGCGAGACAATCTCACCGGGCTACGAAGCAGACGATAGGCGAATCACCCAAGGGCACGCAAGACTTTTTTAAGAATTGTGAATCGAAATAATGATGAGTCTTGAATAGATTACGTGAATACCTTCATCCATAGTACTCTGTAGGGCGATCTGTGGCGAGGGCTTGAGAGTCCACTCGCGTTAGGCGGGTTGTATCAACTGAACGTGATCTCCATAGCGCGAAAGCGGAATGATTTTCGCGGTTTAGTGTTGGTCTGAATCCATCGAAATTGGATTGCTGTGAGCGTCGTTGAGCTGGGTGCCCCAACCGAAGAAGCGCACATTTTTTAGCACGTCTTTTTGCCCCGGATTGCAGAACGATTTTTGTTGAGAAGCGCTCTCAGTCCTCGTTTCAATCGCCAATCAAAACATCCGAATGCGGACGGTTTGCGTGATTTGAAGCGAAACCTAGACGGGTTTACCTTGCAAGAGCCTCGGCATCTCGCCGGATAGCCCGGCGGCTTGGCGCATGAAAAACCGCCGGGCTGGACCCATGCGGTTGACGAGATTCAATCCCATGCCGCGCAAAGCCCGCACGGGAGTTAGGTCATTCGAGAACAGGCGGTTGATGGCATCCATGCCGAGGCCCATCGCTGTATTGTCGAACCGCCGCCACCGCTCGTAGCGTTTCAGAACTTCGTGGGTGCCGAAATCCTCACCGCGCCGTGCCGCCTCTGCAATCACTTGTGTCAGAGCCGCCGCGTCTTTGAAGCCGAGATTGAGGCCTTGTCCAGCAATGGGGTGAACGCCGTGCGCTGCGTCGCCAACGATCGCGAGGCGGTGCGCGCTATACTCATAAGCAAGGGAAAGACTGAGCGGGTAAGACCAGCGCGGTCCCGTCACTTTGACGTCCCCAAGAAATTGTCCGAAACGGCGCACGATCTCGGCTTCAAACCCAGCGTCATCGAGACTCATTGCGGCGTTGGCGAAGGCGGTTTTCTCTGTCCAGACGAGTGAAGACCGGTTTCCAGTCAGTGGCAGAATGGCAAAAGGCCCGGACGGGAGAAAATACTCATGCGCGACGCCGCCATGGGGTTCGGCGTGTTCAACCGTGCAGACGACTCCGGTTTGCGGGTAGTCCCAACCCGTGTATCGAACGCCCGCTGCCCGCGCCGTCGGCGAGTTGCGTCCATCGCAAGCAATCGCGAGCTTGGCGGTGACAGTCTCATTTTTTTCAAGGCGCAGCGAGGCCATCGCGGTGTCTCGCTCAAGGCCGAGGACACGGACGGGCGCGCGGTGATCGACATTCTCCGCGTCATCAATTGAAGTGAACAACGCGCGACGGATATGACGGTTTTCGACCAGATGGCCGAAGGGTTCGTCGCCGACCTCGCGGTGATCGAAATGCAAGAACGACGTACCCGCCCCCTCGGATACCCGGCCATCTGTGACGAGAATGTCGTGGATGGGCTGTGCGTCGTCTCCGAGCCGATCCCAGACGCCCAAAGTTCGCAGCATATTGCGTGATCCGGCAGCGATTGCCGTCGCGCGCCCGTCAAATGCATCGTCGCTGCGTGTCTCGCGCGGACTGGCATCAAAGATCGTCACATGCAGGCCCACAGAACCGAGCGCCAATGCGAGCGCCGTTCCATTCAAGCCGCCGCCAATAATGGCGATATCGGTATCCGTTTTCATAGTGGCCAACATAGGCGCGCGCGCCGACTTGCCCAAGCGATCAATCGTCGCGAGGGACACTTTCATGACGGTTCACATCAAAGTGCCGTCGACAGAGAAGACCCTTTGTTAACCTCTCGTTAACCTTAACATTTTGTTGATACACGGGCTGGACGTGCGCCTGCCTTACGGGGTAGTCTTGGTTAACGTCTGGCGAAAGATCAGACTTTGAGGCAGCAGACGACATGATAACGCGCAGATTTTCTGATCTGCCCGAGTACGCTTTTCCGCGTCTTCGGGCGTTGCTCGAACCCCATGCACCGGGGGGCGCTGAGATTGCGATGTCTCTTGGCGAGCCTCAACACGCTCTGCCGCCGCTGCTGGCTGAGACGCTGGCGCAGCACACCCATCTTTACAATAAATACCCGCCCGTTGACGGCACACCGGGGTGGCGTGACGCCGTCGGCGCTTGGATAAACCGTCGGTACGACCTTCCCTCGGATGCGGTGGACCCGGATACGCAAATTTTGCCGCTCAACGGGTCGCGTGAAGGTTTGTTTAGCGCTGCAATCGCGTTGGCAGAAGGCGAGAAAAATGGAAAGCGTGCCGCCGTCTTGCTGCCCAATCCATTCTATCAGGTCTATGCTGTCGCGGCCCTCGCTGTTGGGGCGGAACCGATCTATGTGCCAGCGACGGCTGAAAACGGATGGCTGCCAGACTTCACGGCGCTGCCTGAGGAAATTTTAGAGCGCACGACTTTTGCGTATTACTGCTCGCCGACGAACCCGCAGGGCGCGGTGGCCGATGCGGCGCTACTCGGGCGTTTGGCGTCACTGGCGGAAAAATACGGGTTCGTCATTGCGTTTGATGAACCCTATTCAGAGATCTACCGTGACGCTCCGCCGCCCGGTGGTTTGACCTCTGCAAGAGCGGCCGGTGTCGATCTCGACCATGTTCTGGCGTTCAACACGCTATCGAAGCGGTCTAATGCCGCCGGATTGCGCTCAGCGTTCGTCGCGGGTGGCAAAAACAGCATCAATGCGATTAAGCGCCTGCGCGCGTATTCCTGTCCGCCCAATCCGATCCCCGCACTACACGCCGCCGAAGCGCTATGGCGTGATGAGACGCACGTTAAGGAGAACCGGGCGCTCTATCAGGAGAAATTCGCACTCGCGGATGAAATCTTGGGTGGATTGCCGGGTTACATCGCGCCAGCGGCCGGTTTCTTTGTTTGGCTGGATGTCGGCGACGATGAAGCCGCAACCATAAAGCTATGGAAGGATTCCGGGGTGAAATGCCTGCCCGGAAGTTATCTGGGGCGCGGTGATCCGCGCTTTGATAAAGGGGCGAATCCGGGCGCTCGGTTCATTCGGGTTGCCCTTGTCGAGAGTGCTGAAATCATCAAGCCAGGGCTGGAAGCGATTGCACGCTTCCTCAAAGAAAATGCGGGAGTTCAAACGTGACGACAACGACGGAAACGCCCGAAGACGACGCTTCCTCGCGGATACTGACAGCGATGATGGGCGCGCGTCCTGTCGCCATCGGTCTCGCTACGTTGTCGTTCGTTTTTGCCGCTTCGCTGTTTAGCCACTCGTCTCGCGATGCAAATTTTTGGAATGCGACCAGCGATGCGACGAGTAATTGGCTGGGCGCGTTTGGCGCAAACTTGTCGTGTGCGCTGTTTTACACCTTGGGCAACGCAGCATTTCTCATCCCACTGGCGTTGGGCGTGTGGAGTTGGCGATTGTGGACGGGCCATGTCATCCGGCGTGTTGTTTCTCCGGTCCGTTTGGGTGTTGCCAGTGTGTTGGGTTCGCTGGCTGCGTCGGCGTTTCTGTCTGCGATTCCGGGAAAGATGTTCGCGGGAACTGGCTTTGGCGGATTTATTGGCGATCGTTTGATCCTTCCTTTCGCACGCATCTTTGACCGTTTTGGTTTTGATGCTCCGTATCAAATTCCCGGCCTGCTGCTCGCTGTTGGCGCATTGATTGGCCTTGGCGTCGCTTGTGGCATGACCAAGGGTGAGGCGCGATTGATCGGGCGTCAGGGCGCGCATAAAATGCAACGAACGGTTTCGCGCGAGCGTCGTAAGAAACTGACCGATGGCATCATGAGCCGCACGCGCGATCTGAGTCAGCGTCTCAATACCCGCATCATCGTTCCCGAACGTCCCATGAGTTTGCGTGGAGATGTCGATGTCGCGAGCGAGCGGGCGGATAGTTTACGCGCCGCGCCCGAGCCGGTGAAGAAAAAACGGCCTCGTAAGGCCAAGGCGGAAGCAGCACCCGCCAAGCCCGTGAAACGGACCTCAACCGGCGCGAATATCGCGCCCGATCTCAAGCTCTTGGCCGTGCCGAAGCGCCCTGAACGTCCGATGAGCGATGCTGAACTCAAAGCTGAGAGCGTTCGTCTGCTGCAGGTTCTGAATGACTTCGGCGTCAAAGGCGAGATGAAAGGGGTCAGCCAAGGCCCGGTTATCACCTTGCATGAGTTTGAGCCTGCCCCCGGTGTTAAAGTATCCCGCGTGGTGAGCCTCGCTGAAGACATCGCGCTCAACCTTGGTGCGCAAGCCGTTCGTGTCGCGCCGGTCAAAGAACGCTCGGTGATCGGTATTGAGTTGCCGAACCCGCGCCGCGAAACGATCTTCCTCAAAGAAATCATGGAGCCGTTGCTCAATCATCCCGAACCGCTGCCGGTGGCGCTCGGTAAAGCCATCGATGGCTCGATCCGCATCGCGTCGCTGGCGAAGATGCCTCACTTGCTGGTTGCTGGTACGACCGGTTCCGGTAAGTCCGTCGGCATCAACGCGATGATCTTGTCGTTGCTCTATCGTCATCCGCCTTCCGAATGCCGGATGATCATGATTGATCCGAAGATGCTCGAACTCAGCGTCTACGACGGTATTCCGCATCTTCTTTCGCCGGTCGTGACGGACCCGAAGAAAGCGGTGATGGCGTTAAAGTGGGTCGTGCGCGAAATGGAAGATCGCTATCGCAAGATGGCCGACATGAACGTGCGTAACCTCGCGGGTTATAACGCCCGGATGGATGAAGCGATTGCCGCCGGTGAAACGCTTCGCCGGAATGGGATGGATGAAGTCGGCAATCCGAAGATCGTCGAATACGAGCCTGAAAAACTGCCCTTTATCGTTGTTATCGTCGATGAAATGGCTGATCTGATGATGACAGCAGGTAAAGAAGTTGAAGCCTGTATCATGCGCCTCGCGCAGATGGCGCGTGCCTCTGGCATTCACATCGTCATGGCAACGCAGCGGCCTTCGACAGACATCATCACCGGCGCGATCAAGGCCAACTTCCCAACGCGCATGTCGTTCCAAGTGACCTCAGCAATTGATAGCCGTACCATCCTGAATGAGATGGGGGCAGAACAACTGCTCGGCATGGGGGATATGCTGTTCCAATCCGCGGGCAAGCGCTCGATGCGGGTTCATGGACCCTTCGTCTCGGATGAAGAAGTCCGGTCGGTCGCGGACGAACTGCGCGCGATGGGCGGTGAAGTCGCTGACCAAGTCGAGTTTGAAGAACTCGAAGGTGGCCGCTCGGACATCGACGAAATTCTAGGTCTTGCACCTGCGGGCGGTGGCAATAGCGAAGATGCGCTTTATGATCAAGCCGTTGCGATCGTTGCCAAAGATCAACGCGCCACGATCAGCTATATCCAACGCCGCCTTCAAATCGGCTACAACAAGGCCGCCCGTCTTGTTGAGCAGATGGAAGAGAATGGGGTGGTTACCCCTGCAAACAATGCCGGTAAACGGGAAATTCTGATTGGCGAACGCTAACAGGTCCGATCTTTATGCTCGCCCTATCAGCACCTGTTTTCCGCCCCAATCGATCGTTACAAGTAAAGCAGTTAACGTTAGTGATCTTAACGTGTACGCTGTCAAAATGACCGACGGTTCGACGGAAACGGGCGGGTACGTCGTTTGAGATGTGAATGTGTTGAGTGAGGGCGTTCGGGGAAGAGCGCTTGAGCAAAGGATACGAAACTATGGACCGCCGTTCTTTTCTGGCCGCTGCGACGGCTTTTGCGACGCTGCCAAGCTTGGCTTCGGCGCAGTCATATGACCCAGCGGTTGTTGACGCCCTCAGTCGGTATTTGAATACGATCACCACCATGCAAGGTGGATTTACGCAGCAATCTCCCGACGGACGTATCGCGGAGGGTGAGTTCTTCATGAGACGTCCTGGGCGTCTGCGGTTTGAATACTTCGATCCTTTTCCCACGCTTGTCATTGCGGACGGAACTTGGGCTGGTGTCATCAATCGCCAGGCGAAAACGCTCAATCAGGTGCCACTGTCGCGCACGCCGCTCTACCTGCTGTTAGACGATGATATTGACCTTGTATCGAGTGGTTCGATTCAATCGATTGAACGCGCGGAAGGCGTTGTTAAAGCCAATGCAATTGACCCGAGCAACCCGGGCCAAGGGACGATCTCAATGGTCTTCTCGACCACGCCTGTGCAGCTCTTGAAGTGGGTGATTACCGACGAGCAAGGCCGGTCGAGCGTGATCTCTCTGCGCAATGTGAAGCGCGGGCAGTATATTGATCCTCGAAAGTTCGTTATCGACGATCCGAACTTCGATGAAGAAAACCGGTTTAGCGGAGATCGCTGACGCGCCAAAAGGTCGCGCGCTAAAGAGAGAGTGATGCAATCACGGGCGCATGGTCCGACGGTTTTTCCCATCCGCGTGCTGGTTTTAGGGTTTCGCAGCCCTTCAGCGCATCTGTTAGGTCCGGCGTCGCCCAAATGTGGTCCAGACGCCGACCCTTATTGGCTTTTTCCCAGTCTTTCGCGCGATAGCTCCACCATGAATAGAGCTTTTCATCCTCTGGGGTGAAGTGACGGGCAATGTCGACCCAAGAACGAGACGCTTTCGCGGCGAGCAATTTTTCGACCTCAACAGGCGTGTGGCTGACAATTTTGAGCAATTGTTTGTGCGACCAGACGTCATGTTCAAGTGGGGCGATGTTCAGGTCACCGACCAAGACCGACGGACCCTTTGGCGCTTTGCCTTTTTTGCCGAACCAAGCGGTCATCTCGTCAACAAAATCGAGCTTATGCCCAAACTTTGGATTGGCCTCGCGATCCGGCATATCGCCGCCAGCGGGAACGTAGAAATTATGGATCGTGATGCCGTTGATCTTTGCGGAGAGGTGCCGGCAGTCCCCCTTGGCGCAAAAGTCGTGATGCGCGGTCGTCTCGATAGGGTGCTTTGAAAGAATGGCGACGCCGTTGTAGCCCTTTTCGCCCCGGATCGCGCGGTGGCGATACCCGGCGGCCTCAAAGCCATCGTGGGGAAACTTATCGTCTGGACACTTGGTTTCCTGCAAGCAGAGAACATCGGGTTTATGTTCTTTGAGTAGCTTAAGAACGATGGGTTCGCGCAATCGGACTGAGTTGATATTCCATGTCGCAATTTTCATCGTCATCCTTCCGGCTCAGGCATCGGCATGTCGTAAATCGAGCGTCCGCCATCTGCGACGATCACTTGCCCCGTGATAAAGCTGGCCTGATCGGAGGCTAGAAAGACTGCGGCATCTGCAATCTCACTGGGGTCGCCCAGCCGTTGCATCGGCGTGCGCTTTACGACGGCCTTGCGCGCATCGGGATCGCTGAGGCCTGAAAAGCGGCCAGAAATTCCACCCGGCGCAATGCCATTGACGCGGATTCCATCCTCGGCAAAAGCAACGGCAAAGCCGCGGGTCAACTGATCGAGCGCAGCCATGGAAATGCCCAAGGCAAAACGGTTCGGGATTACCGAATAACTGCTGAGTGCTGAGACGTTGACGATGGCGCAATTGGCGCGTTTCTGCTCGTTTTCTTTCGCACGCTGGATCATGTGCTTGGCGACCATTTGAGTCAGCAAGAACGAGGACTTAACGTTGACGTCGAGCGCGCGTTGAAACTCGGACTCTTCGAGTTCGAGCGCTTCGCCTGCAGCGACCACCGATGCCGTGTGTACTAAAATATCCACATCATCAAAGGCATCGACGGCGGCGGCCATGAGGTTATTGAGATCAAGCCGTTTGGTCGGATCACAGCGAAAGCTGATCGCGCGTTCTTTGTTTTCATCCAGAGCGAGGGCTTCTTTCTGAATGGTTTCCTCGTCGGCGTCGGCAAGTACGACATTCGCCCCAGCGTCAAAGAAACGGCGCGCAATCGCGAGACCGACACCGCGCGATGCGCCGGTAATGATCGCCGATTTTCCGTCCAACTGTCCAACCATGCCGTCCTCTGCGTGCCAATCGGGAGATCGATGTAGAGCATTTTCATTGTCTCCGCAGTGAAAAGTGTGAGGGTGACGTTGGGTGGCACGAAATTCGAAGGGCTTAGATCAATCGAAGTTCTGTGGTTGAGGTGTCATGCGTCCTGAAAACGCTCATAAAGCCAAGAGGCTAGATGGGCTTTCTCAAGCTCATTATGAGAACCAGGGCGAGGAAAAGTCTGCAGACACCGGCAGTGAACCATCGGAGGAAGCCGTGCTGATCGTTGCTGACGAATGCGTGAATCCCGCCGCTTATCGGGGCATTCTGGCCCCTGAATTGCGCGCACGCCTTGATGCCATGACTCGTGATTACGCCCGAATTCTAACTCGGATTGATCGAATGGAAGCGCTCGATGCTGACGATGGTGATGACGTCGCTGGACGTCGGCGCAAGACATCGAACTAAGTCAAATACTTCCCGAATAAGAAAGTGTTTACCAGATTGATTCTCATATGCGTTCGCAATATGAGAAAATGACTTACCCTGCCATTCTTTGCATAAGAACGAGCGTCAACCAGCGGTCAAATTTCCGGCCCACTTCGGGCAATCGTCCAACTTCAGAAAATCCAAATTGAGTGTGGAGAGCGATGCTTGCGGTGTTGCCACTTTCAATCGCTCCAATCATCACGTGAATGCTTGCGGCATCGGCATGATCGAGAAGCCGAGTCATTAATTGCCGCCCGATGCCTGATCGATGCAGTGCCGGGTTTACGTGGACGGAATGTTCCATCGTGCGCCCATACCCTTCGCCTGCGCGGAACGGGCCATAGCTTGCCCAACCGACAATGGTTTGATCCTGCTCCGCGACATAAACCGCGAAACCCGCATTCAGGCGCGCTTGGATCAGGCTTTGGATATCTTGGACGGTTCGTTCCTCGTACCGCCAGATCGCTAAACCTGCGCGTATCTCATGGTTCAAGAGGTCTGCAATTGACGCGGCATCAGCGACCTGAGCCGTTCGGATGTTTAAATTTGCCATCGTGCAATCCTTGCTACCCACATCGCTGCCGCTTAACGATGCACACGGTTGTGCATGAAGGTAGCGGCAATGAGTGATGATGCGTGGGATTTCTGGATCGATCGGGGCGGAACGTTTACCGATGTAGTCAGTCGGGCTCCGGGTGGAGAAATAACTGCCAAGAAACTGCTGTCAGAAAACCCTGAACAATATGATGACGCCGCGCTGCAGGGCATCCGCGATGCTCTGAGATTGGCGCCCGATGCTGCCATTCCGGTCGCGCGGGTCAATGCGGTCAAGATGGGCACCACGGTTGCGACGAATGCCTTGCTGGAGCGCAAAGGGGATCAGACGGTTCTGGTCACGACCCGAGGGTTACGCGATCAATTGCGGTTGGCCTACCAAGCGCGGCCTCGTTTGTTCGAGCGCGAGATTATCCTGCCTGAACAGCTTTATTCGCAGGTCATTGAAGCCGACGAGCGAGTTCTCTCCGACGGTTCGATTGAAGCTCAATTGGATGAAGAAGCGCTGCGTTCAGAGCTGTCGCAGGCGCATGCCGCCGGTATTACATCGGTTGCGGTCGTTTTCATACATGGCTGGAAGTTTCAGGATCACGAGAAGCGGGCGGGTGAGATTGCGCGCGCGGTTGGTTTCAAGCAAATTTCTCTCAGCCACGAAATCTCTCCTTTGATGAAAATGGTTTCGCGAGGAGACACGACAGTCGTCGATGCGTATCTGTCGCCGATCTTGCGCCGGTATGTAGATCGTGTCGCTGCCGCGTTCGATGGCGACGCTGCTGGCAAGCTATTCTTCATGACATCGGCGGGCGGGCTGACCGACGCCAACCTTTTTCAAGGTAAGGACGCGATCCTGTCGGGCCCGGCCGGCGGAGTCGTTGGTGGTGTAAAGACCGCTGAAATCGCTGGGTTCAAACGTGTGATCGGTTTCGACATGGGCGGAACCTCGACTGACGTTTGGCATTATGACGGCGAGTACGAACGTGTGCTGCATACCGAAGTCGCCGGAGTTCGGATGCGCGCGCCGATGATGAAAATTCATACGGTGGCTGCTGGCGGTGGATCGCTGCTTGGCTTTGACGGTGCACGAATGCGCGTCGGACCAGAAAGCGCAGGGGCAGATCCGGGTCCGGCGGCTTATGGGCGCGGTGGGCGCTTGGCCGTCACCGATGCGAATGTCGTTGTTGGCAAGTTGCGTCCGGAGTTCTTTCCAGCGATTTTTGGCCCCGAAGCAGACCAGCCGCTCGATGTCGATGCGGCACGGGCTCGCTTTGCCGAGATGGCCGAGCAGATCGGAAAACCGGTCGAAGAAATCGCGGATGGCTTTCTCAAGATTGCCGTTGAAAATATGGCAAATGCCATCAAGAAAATTAGCGTGCAACAAGGCCATGATGTTACCGAGTATTGCTTGGGAGTCTTTGGCGGTGCGGGCGCACAACATGCTTGTTTGATTGCTGACGTTTTGGGGATGGAGACGTGCCTTGTTCACCCGATGGCGTCTTTATTGTCGGCTTACGGGATGGGTCTCGCGGAAATTCGGGCTTCGCGGCAAGAAGCATTAGAACAAGACTTGGGCGGCGCGGCACTTGATCTGGCGGCAGCACGAAGCGAGGCGCTGGGGTCAGAGTGTATCCGTGAAGTCGCGGATCAAGGTGTTGCAGAGAACACCGTCCAGATGGTTCGCCGCCTACATCTGAAGATCAAGGGTACTGATACGGCTCTGGCTGTTAACTTGAGTGATGATCCAGCCAGCTTGCGCACCGAGTTTGATGTCATGCATCGACAACGCTTTGGTTTTGGATCAGGCGATAAACCGCTTGTCATCGAAGCGGTCAGCGTAGAGGCGATTGGTGAGGCGGCCAATCTCGATGAGGCCGAGCGCACCGTTGCAAGCCGCGCGGAAAACGATGTGGATATTGAGCAGACCGCGAGGTTTTTCTCGGGCGGGGCTTGGCATGACGCGCGCTATGTTCGCCGTGAAGCCTTGCAGCCGGGCGACAAGGTGTCGGGGCCTGCGGTGATTGTCGAACCGCATACATCCGTTATCGTTGAGGACGGATGGCGCGCCGAGTTGACTGGGTTTGATCATCTCGTTCTAACCCGCACCGTTTCACGCCCCAACCCGCGCCTCAATCCAGAGATTGTTGACCCGGTGATGCTGGAGGTCTTCAACAACCTCTATATGTCCATCGCCGAGCAGATGGGCGCGGTGCTCGAAAATACGGCGCAATCCATCACTATCAAAGAACGGCTCGATTTTTCTTGTGCGGTCTTTGATGATGCCGGGGACCTGATTGCAAACGCCCCGCACATGCCGGTGCATCTGGGTTCGATGAGCGCGTCGGTACATTCGGTGATGGCGCAAAATCCGGGGATGAAGCCGGGCGACGTCTTTATTCTCAATGCGCCTTATAACGGCGGGACGCACTTGCCCGATGTGACGGCGGTTATGCCGGTGTTTGGAGCGGGGGCGAAGCCGCTGTTCTACGTCGCATCGCGAGGACACCATACCGATATTGGCGGGCTAACCCCCGGTTCGATGCCACCTGACAGTCGCCGGGTCGAAGAAGAAGGCGTGTTGATCGACAACTTCAAACTCGTGTCTGAGGGTTTGTTTTTGGAAGATGAAACCCGTGCACTGTTGGCGTCTGGGGATTATCCTTGCCGCGCGGTGGAGATTAACATCGCAGACCTCAAGGCGCAGGTCGCGTCTTGCGAGAAGGGCGCGCAAGAACTGCGAAAAATGGTGGATCATTTCGGGCTTGAAGTGGTGCGCGCCTATATGCGTCACGTTCAGGACAATGCCGAGGAGCAAGTTCGCAACGCGATTACGCGACTGAAGGACGCCGAATTTGTCTACCCGATGGACGATGGGTTCGATGGTGGCAAGCGTATCATCAAGGTGAAGATCACAGTTGACCGCGAAGCGCGCAGTGCGACGATCGACTTCACCGGAACGACCGAACAAGTGACCAATAACTACAATGCGCCGAGACCCGTGACGAAGGCAGCGTGCCTTTATGTGTTCCGGTTGTTGGTCGAGGACGATATCCCGATGAACGAAGGCGTGATGAAACCGCTGAATATTATTTTACCGTCTGGAACGATGCTGTCGCCCGAATATCCGGCGGCTGTCATTGCAGGCAATGTGGAGACCAGTCAGGCTGTGACCAACACGTTGTTGCTGGCGCTCGGTGTTCAGGCTGGCGCGCAGGGCACGATGAACAACACGACTTGGGGTGATGCAGAGTACCAATACTACGAGACGGTCTGCGGCGGGCAGGGTGCCGGGTATCTCAACGATGGCTCTGGACACCACGGCGCATCGGGGATTCACACGCACATGACCAACTCGCGTTTAACCGACCCTGAAGTTCTCGAGTGGCGTTATCCGGTGTTGCTGGAAGAATTTTCGCTCCGCAAGGGCTCTGGCGGTAATGGCAAATGGAAAGGCGGGGAGGGTACGACGCGGCGCATTCGCTTCTTGAAGGGGATGACGATTGCCATCTTGTCCGGTCACCGCGAAACGCCGCCTCCGGGTTTGGATGGCGGTGAACCTGCCGCACTGGGCCGTGCGTGTGTGCACCGGACGGATGGCAGCGTCGAAGAACTGCGCTGTGCCGATCAACGCGAGATGGAAGCGGGTGATGTTTGGGTGTTGGAAACCCCCGGTGGAGGTGGATGCGGCGCGGCTTAGGACCGGGAAGGGCGCATCGCTTTCACGGCGCTGGTTGACCGATAACGTCCAGCAAGGCGTAGTAAACCGAGTCAACGACGGCAGCCATCTTTTCGTAATCGAGCGTATCAAACGTGTCGGTGGCGCGGTGGTAGTTGGCGTTCCGGTAGAATGACGTGTCACTGACCATGATCGCTGGAAAGTCGAACTTGATGTAATTGAGGTGATCGGAGAAATCGATGCCTTGCACAAAGCTGGGGGCGCTGATCGCTTTGGTTTTGACCCGTCCCGTTTCGATGAAGGATCGCTTTAGAGCGCGGATGTGTGAGCGGTTGTCTAAATCGCCGATCACACCGATGAAATCTCCTCGGTCACCGTAGGCATGTTTCATGATGGGAGCTGGATAATTTTGACTGTCCGGCTCGTCGGAGAAGTACCCAATCATTTCCAATGAAATCATCAGGGTCAAAGGCACGCCCCGCTTCTTCAGCGATTGGGCATGGTGAAAGCTTCCCATGTTTGGCGTTCTGAAATTCGGCGGTTCTTCAAGACTATAGGCGACCAACTCGACGTCACAGGGTAAAGGGCGTTCTGCGATGGCACGGGCAAGTTCGATCAAGCCAGCCACTCCGCTGGCATTGTCGTCTGCGCCGGGGGTGAAGTCGTGCGTATCATAATGCGCGCCAACGACGTAGAGGTCGCTCTCGCAGTATTGGTTCCCTTTCAGTTGAAGGACCACGTTCTTGTAGGTTTGGCCCCGCGCTTCGTATTCTTGAAACTGCGGAGTGCCGATGAGACTGAAGCGCTCGAAAATATAGTCGGCAGTGTCATCCAGCTTGTCGAGCCGATTGTGCGGCCTGCTTCCGATCTCATGCGAGATGGCGACAACGTGTTCGCGAAGCTGATCGGAGTTTGTTAGCGCCTCGCGCGTGTCGGCCATGGCCCAGACCGGAACCGTGATGAGATACCAGACTACGACAAGGATGCCGACCGCGAGGGCGGCAAGGACCGCGAAAATCTTCAGCAGTCTTCTCATGTCTTGAGGGCTTTCTTCATCAGAACGACCAAGCTATTATCGTGCTGGTTAAGCGTAGCACAGTTTCATTCCCACAACTCAATCTAACGAGGGATGTCCTTGCACGGGACGTGAAATCGAGAGCTGAAAGTTAGGGCTTCGCAATCGGTGTTGTATTACAGCCGCCTGATTCAGATGAGGAAGGCTGCCTTGATAGAGGTCTGAGGTTTTCGTTCTACCTCGATTCAATCAAGTTTTAATTATAGTACGGTCTACCGTTAATTTCCGATAAATCTGGGCTCGTCATATTCCGTTATTACCTTCGGTGATTGGAATAATGATGCTGAATCATGAAAACAGCGAACTCCCCATTGCTGTGCTGGACATTCTACCGAATCCTGTTCTGATCAAGGGCAGCGATCTTCGGTATGTTTGGGTCAACACGGCGTATGAAAAGCTGTTTGGGGTGAGCCGCGCTGATATTAAAGGGCGGCTCGACAAAGAATTCTTCAAAGATCGTCAGGTCGCCCAATGTAATGGGGGAGACCTCCGTGTTCTGGACACCGGAGAGATAGATGAAGCCGTGGAAACGGTGTTTGACGAGCATTCAGAGGCCCGCGAGACGATCACCCGCAAGAGTCGCCTCAAGCTGTCAGACGGGTCGGTTTACCTCGTTGGTGTGATGCATGATGTTACCGAAGTTGTTGTTGCTAACCGCGCACTGGAAACCAAGCAAGGCGAGTTGATTGAAGCGGTTCATCACGCCAAAGAAGCGAGCCTCGCGAAGTCGCGCTTTTTGGCAGGTATGAGCCATGAACTGCGGACGCCCTTGAACGCGATCCTTGGGTTTTCGGAAGTTTTGGCTGGGGATATCGTTGAAGTCACTCCTGAAACCAGCCTCGAGTATGGCGGGTATATTCACGACAGCAGTCAACGCTTGCTCCGCCAGATCAACGAAGTGTTGGACTTGGCAAGAGTGGAAGCGGATCAAGCGACGTTCACAAGCGAAACGTTTGATCCTCACGAGTTGGTTCGTCAGGCGGTCTCAGAGCTTTACCACTATGGGACGCGGCATGATGTCATCATCTCGAACGAAGCCACGGAGGGCGGTGGATCGATCAACGCTGATGCGGATCGGACTCTACAATCCCTGCTCAATCTGATCGGCAACGCTGTGAAATACAATAAGCCGGGCGGGTCCGTGAACGTTCGGGTCGAGCGCGACGAACAGCGCACGCTGTTCTCGGTCAGTGATACTGGATTGGGTATTCCCGCCGAGAAGCATTCTCAGGTTTTCGAGACGTTCAACCGATTGGGCCGTGAGTCCTCCGGCGTTGAGGGCACCGGGATCGGCTTGTCGTTGACGAAAGAGTATGTCGAGAAGATGGGCGGGCGGATCGGTTTTGAGAGTGTGGAAGGCGAGGGGTCTACGTTCTGGTTTGAACTGCCGAACGAACCGCGCTCTACGGCAAGCCCTGAACAAGAGGCAGCGTAATCCGTGCTCTATTCGCTGAAACGAAAACACCCTCGGATTGCTCCGAGGGTGTTTTAGGATACTGAGAAAAGATCGATTATTTGCTCTCGGATTGTATGTAGGCGATCACGTTTTCGATGTCGGCGGGCTTTCTCAAACCGCCAAATGACATCTTCGTTCCCTTGATAAACGCCTTCGGTTTGGCCAGAAACTTGGTTAGGTTCTCGGGCGTCCAAGCGATGTCCTGTTTCTTGAAGGCGTCAGAATATTTGAAGCCATCGACCGCCGCGATTTGACGTCCGACAACGCCTTGCAATGTCGGCCCCACTCTATTTTTTGCACTATCTACAACATGGCAGGCTTTGCATTTTCGGAAGACTTTTTTGCCTTTCGTCGCATCTCCTGTCACCGCCGCGACTTTGGTTGCCGCCGTTGTCGAGGCGGCAGCCGCTTTTGTCTTGCCGGTCTGCGCGAAGACGAGGCGTAGAGTAACGGGCGAGACGCGGGTGATGCCGGGCAGCTTGGCGACCTTCATCAACTGATCAACGCCGCTGTCAATGCCAGCCTCTTTGGTCGAGAGCATGATCATCTCATCGGTGGTGACCATCATCTTTTTGTCCGACAGGCGCGCGACGAAGAGGGCCGTTTCGATCTCAACATCGTTGCCGTTAATCGACAGGACACCTTCGACGTCAACCGTGGTCGTATCGCCGGGGGCGAGTTTGTTCAGCGCGTCTCCATCCACCTGTGCGGAGAGTGTCGCCTTAGGCCCTGCGTCGAAAACCATCTTCTGAATGCGCTCGTTGCGGATGTCGATCCATGTCTCGACCGAGGCGACGTCTATCTCGACACTGACTTTGCCAGCATCATCGACCGAGCCGGAGAGAGATTTGAAGTGGTGGACTTCTCCCACGGTGTCTTTCTTGACGGAGCCGAACGCGACCTTGGATGCCTCGCCGTCAAGGGTCCAGCTTTCGGCAAGGGCAGGGGTTGTCAGCGCGAGGGCCAGGCCCGTCAGGGCTGCGAGTGATCTTTTCATAGTTCCTCCAAGAATTAATTGTGGCCGCAGCAAGGACCGATCAGCTAGGGCTTCGTGCGTATTCATCGAGTCCGCGTGGCACCGAGCTTGGCGCACTCTCAGCCTGTTCCCCAGCTATGCTAGACGCAAGCGGTTCTCTATGGGCGATCTTTTCCGATCAAATTTGAGCGATTAGCCCGTGCGGTGCGGGGCGAGATCGGCTTCAGCGAGATCAAGACCCTTGGCCAGCGCGTCGAACATCTCGTTGATGTCATCTTCCGTGACAATCAGCGGTGGACAGAATGCGACGCCATCACCCGGCAGCGGGCGACCGAATGTGCCTTGCTCCATTGTGTGTTGATAAACGGTTGGGGCGGCTTTGGCGGTCGGGGCGAATTGTTCGCGGGTTTCTTTGTTCGCGACGATCTCGACGGCACCCATCAGGCCGGTGCAGCGGGCTTGGCCGACCAGGGGATGTGCGGCGAGGGCATCGTAGCGTTCTTTAAACAGCGGCGCGACGGCCTGAACATGGCCGAGAATATCGCGCTCCTCGTAGATTTTGAGGGTCTCCAGCGCGACGGCAGAACAGACAGGATGCCCGCCATAGGTCATGCCGATACCGAAGACGCCATTCTTGGGGCTGTTCTCAGCGATAACCTCATAGACTTTTTCACTGATAAGCGTTGCGCCGATGGGCAGGTAGGCGGAGGAGAGTTGCTTGGCGACTGTCATGATGTCGGGTTGCACACCGCCGACGGTTTCGGAGCCCCAAAACTCGCCGGTGCGGCAAAAGCCGTTGATGACTTCGTCGCAGACCAGCAGCACGTCGTACTTCCGGCAAATTTTCTCGATGGCGGGCCAGTAGCCGTTGGGCGGGATCAACACGCCGCCCGCGCCCATGATTGGTTCGCCAATAAACGCAGCAATCGTTTCGGGGCCTTCGGCGATGATGAGGCTTTCGACTTCTTCCGCGAGACGTGCGCCGAATTCTTCTTCAGTCTCGTCGGTGCGGCCATAACGATAGAAGTGCGGGCAGGAGACTTTCAGGAAGCGGTCGTTGACGGGTAGATCAAAATCATTCTGCTTGTAGGGGAGCGCCGTGAGGCTGCCCGCCGCTGCGGTGACGCCGTGATACGCGCGGTCGCGGCCAATGATCTTTTTCTTCTCTTTCCGGCCTAGCGCATTGTTGTAGTACCAGATGATCTGGATTGCGGCGTCGATGGCTTCGGAGCCGGAATTGACAAAGAACGCACGGGTGATCGAGTCTGGTGCCCGATCGGTCAGGCGCTCGGCCAGCTCAATCGCGGGTTGGTGCGAGCGGTGCGCGAATGTATGGGTGTAGGTCAGGGTGTCGAACTGCGCCATCGCCGCTTTCTTCAGCCGATCCTCGCTGTGACCCAGCGACGAACACCAGAGGCCGGCCATGCCGTCAATGAACCCGCGTCCCTCATCATCAAACAGGCGAATACCTTCGGCGCGCGTGATGATATGCGGGCCTTTCTCCTCATGGGCCATCATGTCGGTGTAGTGATGCACCGTGGTTTTCTTGTTGATCGCTGAGAGTGAGTTTGGGATTTGAATGTTCATGGCGCGGTCTCCGTTTGCGGAGTGAAACGTCGCGCGGATTGGGGCGGTTTGCAAGGTTAGAAGAGTGCCAGGTAGTCTTGCCGGGATGGGGGAGGTATACACCCGATCCCATCCCGAACTCGGCCGTTAAGACCCGCTGCGCCTATGATACTATCGCTTAAGCGATGGGAAAGTCGGTCACCGCCACACTAATCATCGGCCCTAATGTCGCTCTCTTCGATCCCAAACAAATCCCAAAACCGAAAAAGACCGTATGGATGCGCTGGTCATGCTTTGGGGTTTATTTCCTCTTCAAGAACGCTCGGATGTTTTTCAACTTCTCTCCGCGCCTGATGCGTTGATAATCCAAGTCCAAACCACCGTCGGTCAAAGTGCGATTGTACTCCTGCATTTCATATCCGCCATCTTCGAGGATATGCAGGGCGTAGACGGTCAACGTTGCTCCCTCAATGTGACCCCAAACGTAGGGATCACCGTGGATGGGATTGAGAGGCACTTGGTTTCCAAAGAAATCGGCTTTCATCCCAGAAGAAAAGATCCCCGGCCGCGATGTCTTGATGAAACTGATCGTATACTTTTTCTCTTTGTCCTTGCCGTTTGGCCTGTGCGTTATCGTTGACCATGCGACTTCGAACCCGTTTTTTGTGGTTGCGATATCCACGTTCATGCTGCGCGATGTGATTTTACCGCCGGTTTCAATCTCCGCCATGCCAGTATAGCTGCCAACAAACGGGTCAATCGGATTGGCCAAGACAGCACTCGAAAAGAACAGCAAGCAAACCAACGTCGTGAGCAATTGGCCGAACGAGTGAAAGGTGCTTTTTTGCATCGTTTTATACTCGGCTATTCCTGTCGTTATGACAGTTCATTTGGCTTCAAAGGCGACTTCAATGACGATCAGGAAGAGAGTAGTTCATGTCAGCGTATAGACCAGAGGTTGGCGCGCATTGATGAATATCAAGGTGCTGGAGCATCGCGCGCCCGTCAGGTCACGCGGTTCGCAACCAGGTATTCTGGGGCGTCCCATAACCGGTTGTTCAACACATCCTCAAACACATCCACGGCAGCGATCACATCGGCCTCACCGATATAGAGCGGCGTAAACCCGAAACGCATCACGTTCGGGGCGCGGAAATCGCCGATCACGCCACGGGCGATCAAGGCTTGTGTTGCGGCGTATCCATTTTCGAAGGCAAATGACACTTGGCTGCCCCGTTCGGCACCCTCGCGCGGACTGATGAGCGTGAGTTCGGGGCACCGCGCCTCGACCTCTTTGATAAAGAGATCACACAGAGCGATGGACGCGTTGCGCAGGTCTGTCATGGAAACGCGCTCCCAAACTTTCAGCGCTTCTTCGAGTGCCGTAAGTTGCAGGACGGGCGGCGTTCCAACGCGCATTCGTTCAATGCTCGGTGCGGGCGTGTAGTCTTGATCGAATGCGAACGGTGCTTTGTGGCCCAGCCATCCGGAAAGGGCGGGTTCGGCAACCTCAGCAAGGTCGGGGCGTATGTAGATAAAGGCTGGCGCGCCGGGGCCACCATTCAGGTATTTGTAGGTACATCCCACAGCGAACTCGCACTTGGATGCGCCGATTTGAACATCCACGGCACCGGCGCTGTGCGCTAAATCCCAGATCATCACCGCCCCTGCGTCTTGGGCTTGTCGGGTGATGGAGTTCATCGCGTGTTTTCGGCCCGTGCGGTAGTCCACCTCGGTCAACATCACGACGGCAATCGTTTCGTCAATCGCATCGGTGACCGCTTCGGGGTCGACGACTTTCAGCGAATATCCCTGCGCCTTCAACGCCACGAGACCTTCGGCCATATAGAGATCGGACGGAAAGTTTCCATTATCCGAGAGGATCACCTTTCGGTCTGGGCGCATGGCGAGGGCGGCGGCGAGGGCCTGAAAGACCTTGATCGACAGTGTGTCGCCCATGACGACGGACCCTTCCGGTGCGCCGATCAACCCGCCCACCAGATTGCCGACTCGCATCGGCTGCTCCATCCAGCCACACGTGTTCCAGCCTTTGATCAGCTGTCCACCCCATTCGGCTGTCACGGCGCGTTGAACCGCTTCGGCGACGCCTAGAGGAAGCGGCCCCAGCGAGTTGCCATCCAGATAGATGACGCCCTCTGGAATATCGAACAGGTGTTTCTGGGGGAGTGACATCTAAAGGCCCCCTCTAAGGTTCCACAGTTCTGGAAACAGCTCGACCTCGAGCATCTTGCGTAGGTATTTTACGCCGCTGGTGCCGCCCGTCCCTCGTTTGAACCCGATGATCCGCTCGACCGTGGTGACGTGGTTGAACCGCCAGCGGCGAAAATAATCTTCCAGATCGACCAGCTTTTCGGCCAGCTCATACAAGATCCAGTGAGTCACCGGGTCTCGGTAAACTGTGGTCCATGCCTCAACAATCTGGTCGTGCGGTTGATGCGGCGCGCGCATTTGGTAGGCGTCTGTCGGAAACGAAACGTCCAGTGCGTTTTCCAGCGCCCGCAGTGCGGCATGGTAGAGGGACGGGCGCTCCAGCTCGGCGGTTAGCTTGGCGTGAAGCTCGGGACGATGCTCGTGGACTTTCATCATCGCAGTATTGCGGTTGCCGACGAGAAATTCGATCAGCCGATATTGGTGCGATTGAAACCCCGATGATGCCCCGAGGTCATCGCGAAAGGCCGTATAATCGCTGGGGGTCATCGTGCGCAGAACGTCCCATGCATTGTTGAGCTGTTCAAAGATCCGAGCAACACGCGTGATCATCTTGAATGCTTCGCCAAAGCGCTCCGCCCCGATATGGCCGCGCGCCGCGTCCAGCTCATGCAAAGCCAGCCGCATCCAAAGTTCGGACGTTTGATGCTGGATGATGAACAGCATCTCATCATGGGCGTTGGAGAGCGGCCCTTGCGAGCCGAGCAACGTATCGAGTCCGAGATAATCGCCATAGCTCATGTCGTCCTTGAACGACATCTTCGCCCCGTCTTTTTCTGGATCGTTGATCTTGGTCATGACAGCGTTATGTAGCTCGGCGCGCGTATTCGGCAACGAAGCCGATTACCGGGTCACCGCCTTCTTTGCGCAACACGGCTTCGTTTAAGCTGGCGATGGTTAGTTCGTTTTCATTGGCCAACCGTTCGATATAGTTTTTCGCGTGCTGGAAACGGCCAGAGATTCCTAAGACGTAGTCGTCTTCGTTATCAGTGAGTTTTTCGACCGAAGCGACAAATATCCCGCCCGGCTTCAGAGCTTTGCTGACACCCGCGAGCGTGCGTTCCAGCGCACCCAAATAAACAAGCGTGTCGGCACACACGATTACATCCAAGCTTTCGGGCGCTTGCTTTTGCAGAAACTGTTGAAGCTCGGCGGTGTGCAGCTCGTCATAGCAGTCCAGCTTGGTGGCCTGCATTAACATCCGCTCGGACAGGTCGATCCCGACGAGATTCCGTTTGTAATCCGCCAAGAACGGGCCGCATAGGCCGGTTCCGCAACCGAGGTCTAGAATGTCCTGATCGCCTTTTGGTTCTCCCAGTCGATCAGCAACGACCTTCGTAATCAGCGCGGGAGCATTATATTCGAGGCCCTTCAGCACCCCATCAAACGAGTCGGCAAACGCATCGAAGTGAGCGGCAACATAGCCCTCGTCCGCTATCTTCGGTGTCTCGCCGCGCATGGCGGCCAACTGGTGCCGCGCGCCCTTATGATTTGGCTTGTGCTTAAGAAACTCAGTGAGCATTTCTTCTGCTTCGTCGTGGCGATCATACGCGATCATGATCTTGGCGTAGAACACCGGATCGCGCCAGTTTCCGCCCAGTTTGAAGCTGTGATTGTAAGAATGTAGCGCTCGGTCGTGACGTCCTTCGTCATAGTAAAGGTTTGCGAGGTTATAGTGCGCTTCGGCGAGTTCCGGCGCGAGGCGAACAGCTTCTTCTAGTGATCCGATGGCTTCTTTGGTGCGTCCTTGGAGTCGCTGGACGGTGCCAAGATTATTGAGGCAGTGCCCATTGATCGGATCAGCCTTGAGCGCGGAGGTATAGGCTTCTTCCGCCCCGGCGTAATCTTCGCGAAGTTTGAGGAGGTTCCCAAGGCTATTCAGCGCGTGGGGATTTTCTGGCGCGATTTCCAACGACTTCTTGATCGAAGACATGGCCTTATTGGGCCGGTCGAGCTGTAGCAAGACGATGCCGTGGTAATGCAGTGCATCGGGATCAGTCGGCGAAGACTTCAAGATTGCTTGGAAGATTTCAGCCGCCCGCTTTAGCTTGCCCGATTGGGCCAAGCGCTTGGCCTTTTGCAGCCTTGGGTCTTCAGCCTTGGCAGCGGGCAGGGCAGTTGATGACGGTTGAAAAGTCTCCATACCCGCTATGATGCCGCTGAAATCGCAGTCCGGCAAGATCGTTTCGGGCAGGCGGTTGGGCAACCATTTCCGGGCTTCCCGGTGTCGATCGGCGTGTAATCAATGACTTAGCTGTTTTGCTCGGCGTGACAAAACACACCCAACCAATCACAAAATCACGCTTTTGCGACGACAGCCCCTTGTTGCAAAAGCAATGCGCCCCGATATAGTCCGCCAAAGTTCGGAAACGGGGCGCAGAACCGCGCCCAAAGTCTTGGAAGATCGCAGATGTTCGTCACCCCCGCCTATGCTCAAGCCGCCGGTGCACCGGCTGTTAGCCCGCTGATGCAGTTTTTGCCGTTCATTCTGATCTTCGTGATTATGTATTTCTTGCTCATCCGCCCGCAGCAGCGCCGGATGAAAGAGCACCGGGCGATGATTGAAGCGGTCAAAAAAGGGGATCGCGTCGTCACCGCAGGGGGACTGATCGCGAAAGTCTCTAAGCTCGGGCCGGACGATTCCGATGAAATCGAAGCCGAGATCGCATCAGGGGTGAAAGTGACCCTTCTGCGCTCTACGTTAACGGCTGTGCTGTCCAAGACGGAACCAGCCAACAAAAAGTAACCGCGAGAGGCCGCGATGCCCCGCTCTCTAACTTTCCGCAATGCCATAGCCGCCATCACGATGGCGGTGGCTGCGCTATGCGGCGGCGGCAAAGCGGTTGCCGAGCAAGAGGGCACGCTGTCGGTTGTCGAGGTGCGCGGCAATGCGGCGCTGCGCCCGGATGCGCGCAAGCGGGCAGGCGAGTTCCTTCGTGATTGGTTGCAAGCCCGCCGTCCAGACTGGGTGGTGCGAGCCAAATCCAGTGATCCTGTGGCGATCTGGTCGCCGGACGGTATCGGCGAAGCGCTTTCTGAGCTGCCGAAAACCGATGACATCGGATTTTATCCGGTCGAAGAGGCAGAGCAATCTGATCTACGCGCGGGCCTTGTCGATGAAGGTCAAATTGTTCTTCCCGATGCGAATGACCCTCAACGTCTCTTTGCCGTAAAATCGACGCCTATGTTGAATGCCGCCGACGTCGTCGACGCTTCGGCAGCAATTAGCCCCTATTCGGGTGAGCCAATCGTCAACTTCCGCTTCTCCCCAGAGGCGGGGCAGGTTTTCGGTAAATGGACGCAAAATTCGATCGGCGAACTCTTTGCGATTGTCGTCGATGGCGAGGTTGTGTCCGCACCCACGATCCGCGATCCAATCCTTGGGGGCAGCGGCCAAATTTCTGGAAACTTCACGATTGAAGAAGCCGAGAGTCTGGCCCTACGTCTGACTTCGTCACTGGAAGGCATCGATTTCGTCATTGCCAAGACGTGCCCCGCTGCGCGTCCGCGTGCGCCGCCGAATAAAGTGATGGCCTGGCTCACCCCGATCCCGACCTGCGAATAGGTCGGCGGGGAGCCCTTCCCTGTTCGATCTTATTCAAAGAGACAAATCATGCTTCACTTTTCTCCAGTGAAGAAGGCGATGATCCTGCTGACCGTTTTGTTCGGCATTCTCCTCGCACTTCCGAACTTCTTCGCCGACCGTGTGAAACCTTCAAACGATGCCGAAGTCCGCATTGCCCAAGCCCTGAAAGCCGGAGGTCGAGCAGCGCCACGCGATATTGAGACCGCAGGCCAGTGGCCCGGTTTGATGCCTGACTCGCTGCTGCGTCTTGGCCTCGATCTGCAAGGCGGCGCGCATGTCTTGGTGAGCGCCGAGATGGATGCTGTCTTCCAGAAGCGCATGGACACGCTGGCCAGTGATGTGCGCCGCGTCCTGCGCGAAAGCGAAGGCGGTAACATCAAGCGCGGAAAGCCTGTGGTTAAACAGGACTCGGTCACGGTCCGTATTCGAGAGGTCGCTGATCTCGACCGCGCGCGTGTCGCCCTCAACACTTTGCCTGAACCTCTGCAAAGCGGAGCGATCACCGGCATCAACAGCAACGACCTTGAAATCACGCTGGATGACGACAAGCAGGCCTTCACGCTACAAATGACCGAGGCTGCCAAAGTCGAGCTGCGGGATCGCACGCTTATTCAGGCGCTTGAAGTCGTGCGGCGTCGGATCGATCCTGAGGGTATTAAAGAACCCACAATTGCGCGGCAGGGTACCGACCGGATTTTGATTCAGGTTCCCGGTGCCGACAGCGCCAAAGAAATTCTTGACGTGATCGACGAAGCGGCGGTTCTGAATTTTCACGTCGTGCATCCATCGGGTCAGAGCGATCTGATCAAGGGAATCAAAAAGCCATCACAAGAGATCTTCCCAGATGCGCAAGAGGGCGGCCCGCTTTGGTTGGTCGATAAAATCCCGTTGGTACGCGGCGAGCAAGTTGTCGACGCAAACCCCAGCTTTGACCAAAACGGCGAGCCGGTTGTTGCGTTCCGCTTTAATCCGGCGGCGGGTCGGGACTTTGGTCGCTGGACCCAAGGCAATGTCGGCCAACTGTTCGCGATTGTTGTTGATGACAAAGTAATCTCGGCGCCCAGTATCCGCGAACCGATCCTCGGTGGTTCGGGCCAGATCAGCGGTAACTTTACGGTCGAAAGCTCCAGCGAGTTGGCCATTCAGATTGCCTCGGGTGCGCTGCCCGCGAAGCTGATCGAAGAAGAGAGCCGCACGGTCGGACCGGAGCTTGGCGCGGACTCGATCCATGCGGGTACGATTGCCTGTATTGTCGGTTTTATCGGCGTGATGATCTTTATGGTCGTGATCTATGGACGCTTCGGTCTCTTTGCCGACGTTGCGTTGCTCGCGAACATGGTGCTGATCTTTGGTGCCTTGTCGGGTTTGGGAGCGACCCTGACCTTACCGGGCATTGCGGGTATCGTGCTGACCATCGGTATGGCGGTGGATGCCAACGTGCTGATCTTCGAGCGAATACGAGAGGAGCTGGAGTCCGGGAAGAAACCGCTGCGCGCAATCGAGGTCGGTTACGAGAAAGCCTTTAGTGCGATCATCGACGCCAACGTAACGACGTTGCTGGCGGCAGGTGTGCTCTACGCCATGGGCTCTGGTCCGGTGAAGGGCTTCGCCGTGACACTCGGTATTGGTATCGTCACGTCGGTCTTCACGGCTGTCTTCCTGACGCGCCTGTTGATTTCGATCTGGTATGATTGGAAGCGTCCAAAGACCGTCAAGATTAACCTGGTCGAAATGGTCAAAAGCGGCACGAAGGTCGGCTTCATGCGTCTGAAGATGGCGGCGGCAATCTTCTCGATTGCGGCGGTGGTCTTGTCGGGTGTTCTGTTCGGTGTCAAAGGACTGAACTACGGCATCGACTTTCAGGGCGGCTCGATTGTGATGGTGGAAACGCCTGACCGCGTTGACCCGTCAGAGTTCCGTTCGGCGTTGTCTGACCTCGATCTTGGTGATGTTCAGGTTCAGGAAATCTCTGATCCGGGTAAGGTGCTGGAGGGCGATACGACATCGACGGTCGTGGTCCGCATCAATCAGCAAGACGACGATCCGAAGGTCCACCGCACGGCGATCAACGCGGTAGAAGCCGCGATTGCGGGTGCGGATGCAACGGCGGACTCGCCAGCGATCACCGGTAAGATCGCGGGCGCGAAGATCATGGCCTCCGATACCGTGGGTGCCAAAGTCTCCGGAGAGTTGGTCACGGCAGGTGTCTTGGCCGTCGTCCTCGCGATTGGGGGCGTGCTGGTCTACATCTGGCTGCGCTTTGAGTGGCAGTTCTCGGTCGGTGCCGTGGTCGCGTTGACGCACGATGTGGCGTTGACCATCGGGGTGTTCTCGTTGCTTGGCCTCGAGTTCAACCTCAGCATCATCGCGGCGATCCTGACCATCGTGGGCTATTCGCTCAACGATACGGTGGTCGTGTATGACCGGATGCGGGAGAACTTGCGGAAGTATAAGAAGATGCTTTTGCCAGAGCTGATTGACCTGTCGCTGAACGAGACCTTGGCGCGGACCTTGATGACCTCGCTGACCACGTTGTTGGCGCTGGTCGCGCTCTACGTCTTGGGCGGTCCGGTGATGCAGGGCTTTACCTTCGCGATGATTTGGGGCGTGCTTGTGGGTACATATTCCTCGATCTTCGTCGCGTCGCCGATCCTCGAATATCTCGGCGTGAAGCGGGATTGGTCGAAAGCCACAGGCGAAGGTCCAGCGGGTGTGACCTTTGGCGAGCCAGACGCGCCGTAAGAGTGCGGGTGGATTGAACGAATACCGGCTCCGGGTTCGCGCTCGGGGCCGGATTTATTTTTGAGGGAGGCAGTCATGACCATCGAGTTGCGCGAAGTTCACTTCAATGCGCCGACGGCAATTGACGGCTATGGGCCGGGCGGCTTCCGAGTCGGCGGTCATTGGGTAGACGGCGCGGTCTTCGTGACCGGCGAACAGATGGTGCCGTGGAGCGCGAGTGAGGGCGGACCGACGCGCGCTGATGCGGAGGCGCTGACCGAGTATCTCAACGGGTTAGATGTGGTGCTCATGGGACTTGGCGCAGATCAACGCATGATCCCGCCTGAGATTCAGACGTTCTTTGATGAACGCAACATCGGTGTCGAACCAATGGCCACCCCCGCCGCAGCACGGACGTTCAATGTCTTGCTTGGCGAAGGCCGCCGTGTCGGGGCAGCCTTGATGGTGGTCTAAAGCTGACCGCGACTCCGCATGAGAGGAGGGGTCTCCTTGAGAAAAGGAGGCTCCGGATCACGTCCGGGACAGCAGGTTTTCTAATCGTCCTTCGGGATCAGCCGCAGGCCCAACTCACGCAGTTGCGCGTTGTCGACTTCGGAGGGCGCTTGCATCATCAGGTCTTCGGCGCGTTGGTTCATTGGGAACATGATGACTTCGCGGATGGCTTGTTCGTCCGCCAGCAGCATCACGATGCGTTCCATGCCCAGCGCCATGCCACCATGCGGCGGTGCGCCGAATTTGAACGCGTTGAGCATCCCACCGAATTGTTCTTCGACCGTCTCCGCAGGGTAACCCGCGATGCCAAAGGCTTTGATCATCACGTCCGGCTTGTGGTTCCGGATTGCGCCCGAACCCAGCTCGTACCCGTTACACACCACATCATACTGATAGGCGGTCAGCGTGGTCGGGTCTTCGGCATCCAGCCCCTCCATGCCGCCTTTGGGCATCGAGAACGGGTTGTGCGAGAAATCGACTTTCTTGGCTTCGTCGTCCCATTCGTACATCGGGAAGTCGACGATCCAGCACAGCTCGAACCGGTTCTTGTCGGCGAGGTCCAATTCGTCCGCAATCACGTTCCGGGCACGGCCCGCAACATCGACAAAGGACTTCGGCTCGCCGCCCAAGAAGAACGCGGCATCGCCTGCGCCGAGGCCCAGTTGCGCGCGGACGGCTTCGGTGCGTTCTGGACCGATGTTCTTGGCCAATGGCCCTGCGCCTTCAACCCCGCTGCCGTCTTCGGCCTCGCGCCACAGGATATAACCCATCCCTGGCAGGCCCTCTTTTTGGGCGAAGGAGTTCATGCGGTCACAGAACTTGCGGCTGCCACCTTTTGGAGCGGGGATAGCGCGGATTTCGGTGCCGTCTTTCTCCAAGATCGACGAGAAGATTTTGAAACCGGACCCAGCGAAGTGCTCGCTGACCACCTGCATCTCAATCGGGTTACGCAGGTCAGGTTTGTCCGAACCGTATTTCGCCATCGCCTCGGCGTAAGGGATTTGCCGGAACTCTTGGGTGACCG
>CAZXMX010000017.1:0-27928 GCA_964641645.1 uncultured Neomegalonema sp. | reverse complement strand
AATCCTGCCGCCCCAGCCAGATTTTTCCGCAAAAGTACACGAGCCCGCTAAAAATCTTCGAAAACGAAGAAAGATGGTCAGTTTTGTGCGGCCTTCCGAAGCAGTACATCGATGGCAACGCAATGGTCTTTGTAGACGAACAGCGGGTTGATTTCGATTTCTTCGACTGTGCGATCTCGGATAACGATCTCGGAAAGCCACTCAATCTGCTGGACGAGAGCGTTGACATCGACCGTCGCTCGCCCGCGGTAACCATCCATCAAGCGTGCAACCTTCAGTGTGTCGAGAGCTGCGCGTATCTGAGTGGCACTGGCAGGTAGCAACAGGGTTCGGACGTCGCCGATCAGCTCGACAAGCACCCCACCACTACCGAGGGCTAGGACGTAGCCGAATTGTGGGTCGCGACGGATGGCGACGACAAGCTCCGCCAACGGCGGAGGGGACATCGCCTCCACGAGATACCGTCCCGTTGCCGCCGCTGGATTATAGGCTGAGATTGTTGTCTGCATCTTTTGCGCGGTTTCGACTAATGCCTCCGGCGTGTCGATTCCGATTTTGACTGCGCCAACTTCAGTTTTGTGCAGTAGGTGAGTGCTCACCATTTTCAGTACGACTGGATATCCAATCTCGCGTGCGGCTCCGACTAAACCCGCCGCATCGGTCACGGCACCTTCGGGCACGTCAAAATCAATGCTCGACAGCCACGCCTTTCCCGCTGCTTCGTCGAGTTTGTCGATCGCACCCCCCAGAGGAACCGAGACCAGCGGAGTTGGGGGGTTGGCGGCGATACGCTTTCTTGCTGCATGCCACCCCGCTCCGGCGCTCAGAGCATCCAGTGCCTCGTGGAGTCCCTGCATCGGGGCAACTCCGCGATTGATGAGCCAATCACGGGTCTCCGTATCGAAGTTCTCAGGAATGGTTGAGCAGATCATGGCTGGCAGCCCCCTCGCTGCGGCGGCATCTGCGAAGGCGCCAGCATCGTTACGATAGAGAACTTGTGTGTCGTCCAGTCCTGGGGCGGGATAGTCTTGCACCAAAATGGCTGCATCCACATCGTCGCGCGCCATTGCTTCGGCAAAGACCGGACCGGAGAATTCTGGTTGTCCCCAGATCGGCGTTGTGTAGTCCAGTGGATTCGAGACTGTGGCGATGGGCGGTAACAAGGCGCGGAGCCGATCCGTTTGGGCCGCATCTACCGCCGGAAAGACCAGCCCGAGCGTTTCGCTATGATCTGCCAACATGGCGGCACCGCCGCCTGAGCAAGTAAACCCGGCGATGCGATTGCCTTTGGGGGCATCGACTACACTGAGGGCTTTGAGCGTTTCGATCATCTGCACGGGACTGTCCACGCAGATGATTCCCGTGCGCTCGAACAGGGCATCGTACAGCACCGCCGATCCGGACAGCGAACCGGTATGGCTGACCGCCAGTGCCGATCCGATGGATGAACGCCCGGTTTTTAGCGCTACGATTGGGGTGCCATTCTCAATCGCCTTTAGTGCGATGCGCTCGAACCGGGCCACGTCGCGCAGCCCTTCGATGTGCAGGCCGATGGCTCGGACTTCTGGGCGATCGCAGAGCAGGTCGGTGAAATCCTCCAACCCGAGCACAGCCTGATTTCCGGCTGAAATCATGTACGAAAGCGGCAGTGAGCGTGGCGCCATAGTGATGTCTGAAGAGAGCATTCCACTTTGCGTGATGATCGCGGCGCCGTATCCTGCTGGCGACGATCCGCCATGAGCAAAGGGCCAAAGCGCAACGTCATCGATGTAGTTTATAAGGCCGTAGCAATTTGGTCCAATTACCGCCATGTCCCCGGCGGCCTCAACCAGAGCCGCCTCCAGCGTATCGTTTCCTGCTTCTTTGAATCCGGCTGAGTAGCAGATGATTCCGCCTGTTCCCATGCCGGCCAACTGCGCGATTGTCTCTGGTACGCGCTCCGCAGCAATCGCGACAAAGGCTGCGTCCGGTGCTTCAGGCAGATCGCTGAGTGATGCGAAGCATGGGCTACCCCCCATCTCACTCCGCTTAAGATTCACAGGCCAGATCGTCCCAGAATAACCCCGCCGCTTTGCTTCTCCGATGGCCACTTCCGCATCTGCGCCGCCGATGAAAGCGATGTGTCGAGGCCGCAGCAATCGCTCGAAGTTTTCCTTCAACGCGGGGGTCATGCACCAAGCGGTCGCAGGATTGAGCGTGTGATGATGTGGCGCTGAATTTCCGACGTACCATCCCAGATGCGCTCCAACCGAGAGTCCCGCCACAGGCGCTGGATCGGTAGTTCCTCCATCAGACCCATACCGCCGAAAATCTGCACGGCATCATCGGCGGTTCGGTTCAGCATCTCCGAGCAGTAGAGTTTGACCATCGCCGCGTCTTGGTCTTGCATCACGCCCTTATCGGCGCGGTCAACTGCATCGGCGACCAATAGATCGGCTGTTCTCAAACCCACGGCCATGTCGGCCAGCTTAAATCCCGTTCCCTGAAAAGCGCCGATAGGCTTTCCAAACTGCTTGCGGTTCGCGGCCCAGTCTGTGGCGGCTTCCATGATGCGTTCGGCTTTGCCACAGCAAGTCGCACCAACCCAGACGCGCCCCATGCCGAGCCATTTTCCAGACAGCTCTAACCCGCGCCCTTCCTCACCCAGAACCTGATTTGCGCCAAGTCGAACGTCATCAAAACCAAGTTGGAAAGTTTTGTATCCGCGATAGCTGACGCATTTCGTGCCCTCTCGGCAGTCAAAGCCGGGCGTGCCGACATCGACCAGAAAAGCTGTCACGCGCTTGCGCGGCCCGCGCGACGTTTCGTCCATGCCCGTCGACGCGAAGACGATGGCGAAATCTGGCATACAGGGACCGGAGATAAAATGCTTGGAGCCGTTTAGAATCCAGTCATCCCCGTCCCGGCGCGCATTGGTCTTCATGCCCATCACGTCCGAACCCGCGTCGGGTTCGGTCAGGGCAAATAACTCGCGCTTTTCACCCTTGACGCAGGGGTTGAGGTAGCGGGCAATCTGATCACCTTCGCAGGCGAGGAGCAATTCGGTCGGACGTCCGATCCATGCGTGAAGCGCGTGCGTGGTGCGTCCATATTCGCGCTCGACTAACGCCATCTGGGTATAGGAGAGTCCTCCTCCCCCAACGTTCTCTGGCAGGTTGGCGGCATAGAGGCCGACTTCCTTTGCCCGCGCTTCGATTTTCTTCCCTAGATCAATGGGCACTTCGCCTGTTTGGTCCACCGCCTCTTCGTGCGGTATGAGTTCGTTGTCTACAAAGCTGCGGACGGTGTCTCGCAGCAACTCGTTTTCGTTAGAGGCCATCTCCATCTTAGGCACTGGCTCCGCGCAGTTTGAGATTGTTGCGGGCTTCTTGCGGGGTCACGGCTCGTCCCCCCATGCGCTCGATGATTTCGATCACGCGAGTAACGAGCTGACCGTTCGTCGCCAACACACCTCGGTCCAGATAGATATTATCCTCCAACCCGACGCGCACATTCCCACCCATGGCGACGGCTGCGGCGGCCATGGGCATCTGCATCCGGCTGATCCCGAACGAGGCCCAGCTTGCGTCGTGGGGCAGGTGATCCTTCATAACCTTCATCGTATCGACGCTTTGATCCGCGCCCCACGGAATGCCGAGACAGATTTGAAACATCGGAGGATCGGCGATCAATCCCTCGCTCACCATCTGCCGCGCAAAGCGGATATGGCCAAGTTCAAAAACTTCCATCTCCGGTTTGACGCCCCATTCCTTCGTCAGTTCGGCCATGCGGCGCAGGGTTGGCGGGGTGGAGATGTAGATGTTGTCTCCATCGCCGAAATTGAGCGTACCGCAATCGAGTGAGCAGATTTCCGGCATACACTCTTCGACATGGGCCAAACGTTCTTCCGCGCCAATCATATCGGTGCCGGGGCCGGGTAGGGAGGGATCTTCAACCGAGGGCACCCAATCACCACCCATGCCGGCGGTGAGATTTAGGACGACATCGGTACCGCTGTCGCGGATGCGATCAACGATTTCCTTGAACAGCTTTGGGTCGCGCGATCCTTGACCTGTTTCCGGGTCGCGGGCGTGGATATGGGCGACCGCTGCGCCCGCCTTCGCCGCTTCAATCGCTGCGTCAGCGATCTGTTTCGGAGTGACAGGTACATGTTCGCTTCGTCCGGTCGTATCACCCGCTCCGGTGACGGCGCAGGTCACGATGACATTAGTGTTCATCGGCGTTTCTCCCTGAGTCTATCCACGTACCTTGAGCGAGGCGGAGATGAAAAACTATCGATTTTTCGTATTGATATGTCGCGTCATGGTGAGTTTTAGCATCGATACATCGATGTCCCCTGTTCATCCCGAACCTGTTCCAAGGCAAAAACCGCCTTCATTTCGGTTCCTCTCGTGCTGCTCTTAGTCCGTTTAGCACCGCAACGATCTCACGGTCCCGCTGTGCCGCCAAGTCGGTGAAGTCGCGATCTCCCGCGATCACGTCACAGCCGTCGACCATGCGATCCCGGAGTTCCTTGGTCAGTTCTGGCGCTTCGAGGCGCGTCCAAGGGAGTTTCAGGGCCGGACCGAACTGGTCGAGGTTGGTGGCCATGCCGCCTGCGCCGCATGCGACGTGGAAAGCCATACACTGACCTTGCGCAACCATGCGCGGGGCGGGGCCGTTCATCAGCGCGTTGTCGATATCCGCTGGGGTTGCTTCACCATTGGCAACCATGTGGAGCGCCTCGCGCCACAATGCTTCTTGTAACCGGGTGGCGACAAAGCCGGGAATTTCCTTTTTCATGAGGAGGGGCGACTTGCCTGCCATCGCGTAGAACGTACCCGCCCACGCAACGGCTTCCGGCGCCGTCCGCTTCCCACCGATGATCTCGACGAGAGGCAGCAGGTAAGGTGGATTGAAGGGGTGACCGATTACCGTGCGTTCGGGGGTGGCGCAATCGGCCTGAATATCGGTCATCATCAGTCCTGATGTGGACGAACCGATCACGATGTCTTCTGGGACAATCTCCCCCAAGCGTTTGTAGAGCGCCTGTTTCATGGTCAGGTTTTCTGGGGCGCTTTCCTGAATGAAATGCACGCCTTCCACCGCTTCTTCCAGTGTATGAACAACCCGCAATCGGTCGAGCGAGGCATCCGGCGCGAGACCTAATTCAGTCAGGCTGGCCCAGCCCGTGTCGAGGATCGCGCGGAAAGCGGGAAGCTCCGCTGGGTCATGCAGATAGGCGGTTACGTCATAGCCACGCCCAAGGAAATGCGCGGCCCAGCCGCCCCCGATGGGGCCGCCGCCAATACTGGCGACGTGCGTGACTTTTTCCGGTGCTAGATAGGCCATCACTCGCCCCTGAATTTCGGCTCGCGCTTCTCGACAAAGGCGGCGATACCCTCTGCGGCGTCGCTGGATTTGAGCATTTTCCGGTATGTCGGCATCGGGTCGGTGCGCATTTTGTGGAAGGCTTGTTCCAGCGGGATGCATTCGATCTCGCGCTGCACTTCTTTTACGCTCTGCATCGCGAGCGGGGCCGACCATGCGATACTGGCGGCCCATTCGCGTGCTGCATCCATAAGCTGTTCGGCCGGAACCACCTTGTTGACGAGGCCATAATGTGCCGCCTCAGTCGCTTTCATCCGCCGCCCAAGTAAAAACATTTCCATTGCGATATTACGTGGAATCAATCGGGGAAGGCGTTGCAGCGCGCCTGCATCTGGCACAATGCCCAGCGGCATTTCGGGTAGACCGAATTCGACATGCTCAGCAGCGATCAATAAATCGCAACCCATGGCCATCTCGAACCCACCGCCGATGGCGTGGCCATTGATGGCGGCGATAACGGGTTTGTTGAGCGACCAATTCTCGGTCAAACCTGTGAATCCGCCTTCGCCGTAATCGTCGGTTTCCCACCAGTTATCGAGCTGCATGTCGCCTGCGTTCAGCGCCTTGAGATCCCACCCGGCGGAGAAGATACGATCCCCCGCACTAGTGAGGATGGCGCAGCGCAATTCCTTGTCATCGCGTAATTCGGCAAAGGCGGCCGCGAGAGCTTGAGAGGTAGCGACGTCAATCGCATTTACCTTCGGGCGGTTGAGAACCACTTCCATGACGTGACCGTTTCGGGTGACTGTAACACCGTCGCTCATGTTTCTTTCCTTAGGTTGCGTTAAAGGCGCGCATGACTTCTTCAATATACAGTTGCATTCGGTAGAATGCCTACTCAACGGCTTAAGTGGTTACGCGATGATGCGTAAAGCAAAATTGACCGATCCATATCTCAACCTTAACGTTTCATGGCGCTAACCGATTTCGAACGTTCGGTAATTGTGGAGTCATCCATCTAAAATGCCAAAGTCGGAAACAACCAAACGACGTCGCGCCAGCACTCGCAATGCGAAAATTTCTCGCCGCGCCAATGCTGGTGCGGCCTCTGCTCGCAAAGAACGAAACGTATCGCTGTCTTTGCTGCAAGTGCGGCAGGCCGAACTCATTCATGAAGCTGTAAAGAAAATTCTCTGGGAAGTCGGTGTCATCATTGACCATGACGCGGTCCGAAAACATCTGCTGGACAGCCATGGTTGCCGCATCTCGGATCAGGGATATGTGCGGATGCCACCAGACTTGATCGACACGGCCCTGTCGACTGTACCAGACAGGATCACTCTGTACGATCTCGACGGCAATCTCAGCGTCGATACCAAAGCGAAGACGTCGTCTTATTGTCCTGGGCACAACTGCGTGCGGCTGCTGGATCATCGAACCGGAGAACTGCGACCCTGCACGCTTGACGATATCCGAACCACAGCAAAAGTTTGCGAGAAACTTCCCAATATCGATATGGTATGCACGCTCGGCTATCCTTCTGACGTGCCAGCAGAAGATGAAGCTGTTGAGGCGACGCGTGCGATGCTGGAGAACAGCAGAAAGCCAGCTGCCATTCTTGCCCATGATGAGCATATTCAGGAGCGCATTGTTACGTTGGCTTCAGATGTCGTGGGGGGTCGCAACAATCTGGCTGACAAGCCGATCATTCTCGAACTCATGGGACCGATTTCTCCGTTAAGACTGCCCGACGAATTTTGCCAACGCATGATCAACTGTGCCCATTGGCGGATTCCGTGTGTCTGTTATCCGGCAACATTTCCGGGGATGTCTTCTCCGATCAGTGCGGCGGGGGCTATTGCCCAGTCTTCCGCAGAAGCAATTGCTGGAATCGTCATTCATCAGGTGACCGAGTCGGGCGCTCCGGTGCTCAGCGGGTCCGCCGTTTTGCCAATGGATATGCGGCAGGCGGACCTCGCCTATGGGTCGCCGGAGTACATGCTGACCGGACTTGGCGCGGCTGAATATTTCTCATTCATCGGTGTGCCCTCATGGGTCGGAGCGGGATGCTCCGATTCACATGACTTCGATGCCCAGGCTGCTGCCGAAGCCGGTGCGAACATGACGATCGCTGCCTTGGCCGGTACGCCATTCGTCCACAATCTAGGCTTCCTATCCGGCGGACGCACTGGGTCTCTTGAGATGCTGGTTTTGTGTGACGAGCTTGTCGGCTGGTCATCACAAATGGCCAATGGTATCAAAGTTGATGTCGATGAAATCGCGGTAGAGGTCGTTAAACAGGCTGCACCAAATAACGGCTTCCTCACGGCACAGCACACTCAGGACCGGTTCCTGACCGAAAACTGGTTCCCCAACCTCTTTGAGAGATCGGATGCGGATGCATGGCTTGAGCGAGGTGGGGTTGATACGCGGGAACGAATTCGACAGCGAATTAATGATCTACTAGGCATGGCGTAGATGGACAGTTACTTCGACCTCGGAACTTATCGGCGTGTCGTTACTGCGGCCAATGACGAAGCGCAAAGCTGGTTCAATCGGGGACTGATCTGGTGCTACGCATTCGCTATGGAAGAAGCGGTTCGCTGTTTCGAGAGGGCTGCTCAAGCAGACCCGAATTGCGCCATGGCCCATTGGGGTATCGCCTATGCCAGCGGCCCTTATTACAACAAACCTTGGACCCGGTTCGACAAGGCTGACATTGCCAGAACTGTTGAACGGACTTTCGACGCGAGCCAGCGCGCACTGATGCTGAAGGATGATGCAAGTCCTGTCGAGCGCGCATTGATCACCGCTTTGGCCACGCGCTACCAATCTGCGAAACCGCCCGATGACTTCGGCATTTGGAACGATGCTTACGCCGATGCGATGCGCGAGGTTCATAAAGATTTTACGGATGATGCTGATGTTTGCACGCTGTTTGCGGATGCTTTGATGAATCGAACGCCGTGGAAACTCTGGAATTTACGCACCGGGGATCCGAATGCCGGCGCCGATACGTTGGAAGCCTTGTCGGTGGTCGAAAACAAGATTGCGGCAATGGACCAAGTCGGTGACACTTCCCATCCCGGACTGATGCATCTGCATATCCATCTTCTGGAGATGTCACCGTTTCCAGAAAGAGCGTTGCGATCCGCCGACCGCCTTCGGTCGCTTGTGCCCGATGCAAGTCACTTGAACCACATGCCTTCGCATATTGATGCTCAATGCGGAGATTATGGTACGGCAGTTCGCTCCAGTGACGCGGCAATTGCCGCTGATGAGAAGCTGGTTGCGCGTGCAGGATTGTTGAACTTTCAAGCTTTGCAGCGCGCCCACAACTTTCATTTTAAGCTGTTCGCAGCAATGCTCGGTGGCCAATACAGTGCCGCCCTCGACGCCTCTCATGGATTGGTCGCAACCATTCCAGAAGACTTGCTTCGATGGGATAGTCCGCCGATGGCTGATTGGCTGGAGGGCTATGTAGCGATGGCGGTCCATCCGCTTATCCGCTTCGGCAGATGGGAAGATATTCTCGCACAGCCATTCCCGGAGGACGAGGCGCTCTATTCCTCGACCGTGGCGCTGCTACGATACGCCAGAACACTAGCATACGCGGTCTTGGGTGATGTCGCTGCTGCCGAAACGGAATTTGAGTTGTTTCAAGAATCTGAATCGCGCGTGCCGGCAACGCGCACCGTATTCAACAATTCAGTTAGGGACTTGCTTAGGGTCGCATCGCAGATGGCGACAGGCGAAGTTGCTTATCGAAAGGCACAATACGATGTTGCCTTTGATCATTTGCGAAAGGCTGTCGATCTGGCTGACAACCTGCCATACGACGAGCCTTGGGGATGGATGCAGCCCCCACGTCATGCTCTCGGCGCGCTTTTGTTGGAGCAAGGCCATGTCGACGAAGCTGAAGCGGTCTATCGCGCTGACCTGGGGCTTGATCCAACGGTGATGCGTTGCATCCAACATCCAGAAAACGTCTGGAGCCTGCATGGTTTTCATGAATGTTTACTCCGCCAAAACCAATCCAACGAAGCGAAGCTGGTCGCACCTCGCCTGTCGATCGCATTGGCTCGCTGCGATGTTCCAATCGAGGCATCTTGTCTGTGTCGGTTGGATCGGCAACGTTGAGAACGGCTACCATGGCCTAAGGGGGTCTCGATGACTGAACGATTTTGCTGGATAGACGTTGCCGACGACGAAGGGACACTCGCTAAAACGTATGACAATCTTCGCCGCGAAGATGGAACAGTGCACAATCTCTATCGCGCGTATTCCCAATTCCCGGCCCCGGTTGTCTCGGCTGATCGCTTTTATCGCGATGTCATGCACGCATCTGACGCTCCGTTGCCGATGTGGCTAGCCGAGCTCTTATCCGTTGACGTTGCAGTGCAGAACAAGTGTGACTACGCAGCGGCGCATCACGGCCAGAATTTTCTCGATCTGTTCGAGGATCGCGAGAAAGCCAAGCGTATCGTTGAAGCCCTCAAATCCGATTCGCTTAATTCACGCGACATTGATGATCGGACTCGTTGTCTTTTGGAGTATGGTCGCAAGTTGACCAAGCGCCCCGACGCCATGACCGAGAGCGATATTACCGTCTTGCGCGCGCACGACTTCAGCGATGCCGAAATCTCGCAGGCCGTTCAGGTCACGGCTTCGTTTGCTTATTGGACACGTTTCATCAATGCGGTCGGTTTGAAGCTTGGCAATGAGAAAATTGGCAAATACTCTTCAAAATCAATCCGTAACGGTTAAATTTTCTAACCAAAGTCTCTGCCCAATCCAAAAAAAGAGATTGGAAGATGACAATTGCGAGCGAGGAATTTCTCTGTAGGATCAAATGCAAGCAACGGCGCAGCGAACAAAGCTCGAAGTTGGGGCCTTCGATTGACTTCGCCGAAAAGAAATGAATTCGGGAGGACAGATCAAATGACTAAGTCGAACTGGAAATCTTCGCTCAAGCCTAATCGGCGCGAGTTTGTTGGCGGCGCTTTGGCTGCGGGTCCAGCACTCAGCGCAGGCGCATTGGCAGGTTTTAGCCCGCTCGCGGCAGCGACGCCGAACAAGGGTGGTCATATCAGACTCGGTGTAACGGAAGGATCGACTTCCGATTTGCTGGATCCTGCGCCCGATTCGAGTGCGTTCATTACTTTTCTTTCCTCAACCTACCTGAGCCAGTTGACCGAGGTGGATGCCAACGGAAACTTACAACCTTTGTTGGCTGAGTCCTTTGAAGCGAGTGCCGATGCCAAGCAATGGACGTTCGACTTGCGCAAGGGGGTCGAGTTCCATGACGGCAAGTCACTCACCGCAGACGATGTGGTTGCGACGATCAATCACCACCGCGGTGAGGAATCTAAGTCGTCGATGAAAGCCTTCGCCGCTCAGGTTGAAGACGTGAAGGCCGATGGCAAAAACCGCGTCATCCTGACCTTGAAGGAAGGTAATGCCGATTACCCATTCATTCTGAGCACAGGTTCGTTCTCAATCCTGCCAAGTAAAGATGGCAAAGTCTTAGCTGATTCTGGGAATGGTACAGGGCCATTTATTCTCGACAATTTCGAAGAGGGTGTACGTGCGGATCTCAAGCGCAATCCGAACTACTTCAAAGACAGCGGAGCACATGCCGATTCTGCCGAAGTTCTGCTCCTTGCAGATGCGGCAGCACGAAACAATGCGTTGCTAACAGACGAAGTTGATCTCATCGATAAGGTCGATCTTAAAACACTCGAATTGCTCCGTAGAAGTAGCGACGACATCGAGGTGTTGGATGTAACGGGAACGTTGCACTACACGCTGCCAATGAACACGACGCTCGGGCCATACGACGATAACAACGTTCGGATGGCGCTGAAATTCGCCGTGGACCGGGAAGAATTGTTGCAAAAAATTCTCCAAGGTCATGGCGCTATCGGAAACGATCATCCGATTTCCCCGGCAAACCGTTACTTTAACTCGGAACTGGAACAGCGATCCTATGACCCTGATAAAGCCAAGTTCCATCTGAAGAAGGCTGGGCTAGACTCCCTCGATGTCGAGCTTTCGGCCTCAGAAGCGATCTGGAGCGGTGCGATTGATGCTGCAGTGCTTTACAGTGAAAGCGCCGCGAAGGCCGGCATTAATCTCAAGGTCAGGCGTGTTCCAAACGATGGATACTGGTCGAACGTTTGGATGAAGCACCCTTGGGCAGCCAGTTATTGGAGCGGACGCCCAACAGAAGACTGGATGTTCTCTCAAGGCTATGCGGCAGAGTCGAGCTGGAACGAAACTTTCTGGAAGAACGAGGGTTTCAATGATCTGCTGAAGACCGCTCGCGCTGAACTCGATGAGGGCAAGCGTAAGCAGATGTATTGGGAAATGCAGTCATTGGTTCGCGATGATGGCGGTTCGGTCGTCCCGTTGTTTGCAAATCACGTCATGGCCTACAACAAGAAGAAGTTGGGCCACCCCGAAAAGATCGGCGGAAACTGGAATCTGGACGGGTATAAGTTGTTGGAGCGCTGGTGGACGGCGGGTTAACCCAACTAAATCGCAACAATGATTTCTGAGGCCGTCAATTGGCCTCAGAACGACCAGTGAGAAACGTGAAATGTTGACGCTCGGTCCCGTAAGTACCCGTATTGCTTTTGACAGTCCCGGAAAGCAAAGCGGATTCATTGACGTCGCTCATTCCGACGCTGCCCACGCCTTCAGTAGCATCAGATTACCAGTGGGTGTGATCAACGGAGGTGAGGGGCCAACTATCCTTCTGACCGCCGGAAATCACGGTGACGAATACGAAGGCCAAATCATCTTGCATCGCTTGATGCGGGAGTTGAATCCGGATGACGTGAACGGTCGGATCATCATGCTGCCAGCACTTAACCAGCCGGCAGTGCGCGCCCGAACGCGTGTATCGCCACTGGATGGCGGCAACATGAACCGCAGTTTTCCCGGCAACCCTGACAGCGGTCCGACTGGAGCGATTGCAGCATTCGTAACCGCGCACTTGATCCCCATGGCCGATTTAATCGTAGACTTTCACTCCGGTGGGACGGCTACACAATACGTCGATAGCAGCTTTTTGTGTCTTGGCGCGGATGCGGAAATGAACGTTGCGAACCTAGAGCTTGCGGAAGTGTTCGGTGCGCCCTTTACGATGGTCTGCCCGATCGGTGATTTCGAAGGTGATTTCGATACGACGGCAAATTTACAGAAAACACGATTTCTCTCATGCGAGCTTGGAGGATTAGGAGGCTACTCGCCGACGTCTTTCAATGTTGGTTGGACCGGGATCAGCCGTATTCTTGCACATGAAGGCATTGTCGAAGGGTCGTATTCGAAAGCGATCAATACGTGTTTCCTTGATGTCGGCGCTGGCTGCAATCATTGCACCGCTGACCATCACGCCCTAGCTCAGTTGAATGTCTCGCTGGGTGACCGCGTATCAAAAGGCGATCCCGTTGCAACGTTGTTTGATGCTCACAATTTTGGAGAGGTTCGAGCTGAACTCCATTCTGAAGTAGACGGGTGGGTTGCCGTCTGCCGCCGCAACCCGTTGGTTGAACCCGGCGATCATCTGAGCATGATTTGCCCAGAGATTCGGCGCTCACAACTGCCCTGATCGATGCGAGGTATTGAATTTTCTGTTGGCGTGGCAATCGCAGTCATGCTTGGAATGTTGAAAAGGATTGCTGGAAGGACGCGTGGCAAGCTCTTATTAGCCACGCATTGAAGGGTTTTGCGATGCTCACCACTGATGCCACTGACGTGGCCATGCTTCGAAAAGAGCTCACTGACCGGAAGAAGCTGAGCGACGATGAGGCTTGGGCAATGCCTGCGCAGTTCTATACATCGCCCGCGTTTCTTGAACTTGAGAAAGATCATCTGCTCCGTAAGGAATGGCTCTGTGTCGGCCATGTCGATGAAATCCGCAATCCGGGTGACTTCTACACAACCGAGCTTCTGGACGAATTGCTCATCGTTCTTCGTGATCAGGATGGCATTGTTCGCGTGCTCTCCAATGCTTGCCGTCACCGGGGCAATCAAATTGCTGAGGGTTCAGGTAATCAGCGTAAATTTATCTGCCCCTATCACACGTGGACATACGACCTGACTGGCGACCTTCTGGCCGCGCCGTTTATGAAAAAGTCGGCTGCCTTCGATCAATCGAAGTGCAGCTTGCCAGAGTTCAAAACTGAAGTCTGGAATAACTGGCTGTTCGTCAATCTTGACGGCCATGCGGATCCTTTGGCGCCCCGGCTCGAAGGCATTCAAAAGATCATCAACAACTACCATCATGAAGAGCGATTTCTTGTGTTCCACGAGGAAGACGTTTGGAACACGAATTGGAAGTGCCTCGCTGAGAATTTCCTAGAAGGGTATCATCTCAGTTCAACGCATCTGACAACTTTGCATCCGATTACACCAACGCGTCTGTGTAAGAAAATGCCGTTTTCCGAAGGATTCACCGGCTATCATTCCTACTACGACCCTGAATACCCGCCGCGCGGTCCCTTCCATGAAGACATGACGAAGGACGAGCAAACGAACTCGCCGATGTTTGGCGTTTATCCAAATCTCGTTGTGGGCATGGCAACCAACTTCACACTATTCGTGTGTTTGCGACCCATTGGTGCCGACAAGGTTGGGCTTCGATGGGGAGTCGCAGGCTTGAAGGACGACCCCGAAGACGAAGCGGTAAAGAAGTACGTCCAACTCTGCCGTGAATTCAACGCCGAAGATCGCGAGAAATTGGAAACGCTACAGACTGCGCTGAAGACAAGAAACTACGGAGGCGGTCCGCTTGCGCCTGCCGATTACGAAGGCACGATTTGGGATTTCATCCGCTACGTCGGTAGTCGGCTGGGTGCGGACATTGAATTGGAAAAGTAAGACGTGACAACCGCCAATTCCAATCAGGTGAAAGGCGCGAAGAATCTGCTCCTGAATTGCGTGGAGGCGCAACCGGGTCAGTCAATACTGATCGTTGGTGAGGATGGGCCGAACGCCCATTTTGACTCAGCGACCTGCAATATCGTTGCTGAGGTCGCTCAGTCTCTCGGTTTGAATGTAAAAATAATGATCGCGCCAGAGACTCGGGGAAAAGAGGATTTTCCCGCTCAGATTTCTGAAGCGATGGCCGTTGCCGACGAGACGATATTTTTCGGGAGATTAGGCGACCAAATTCGTTTTTGCCCAACACCCGGCCCAGGTCGAAAGACTGTCTGTTATGCGCTCGATCCCGACTACCTTGGCGCGCAGTTTGGGCGAACGAATTTTAGGTTGATGAAGGCAATCGAGAACGAGTTGATTTCGCGCATCGCGAAGGCCCGCACCTATCACATAAAATGCCCGGATGGCACCGACCTTTTTGGTGGACTCGATGGGCTGGGCGAAAGTCAGGAGGCAATGACTCCTTTCTCCGTCACATTGTTCCCGGTCATGATTTTCCCTCCTGTCACCTGTGCGCGGATGAGCGGAAAAATCGTGCTCAAGCATTGGCTCACGTCTTCCTCCACGAATATCTATGAAGGCAGCGTGATGCATCTACCGACGCCGTTGGTTGCTACCGTGGAGAATGGTGAAATAACCAAATTCGAAGGCGAAAGTGATCTTGTTGAGCGGGTGAAAGCGCAGTTCGAACGTGTCGGCGAAATGGCGGATGGAAGTCCGTTTAGCGTGAACTCATGGCATACAGGAATTAACCCCGGCACCTATTATGTCGGTAAGGCGACGGATGATCTGGAACGGTGGGGAACGGTCGCTTATGGATCGCCGCGGTACACGCATTTCCATGCTTGCGGGGCTGACCCGGGCGACATCGCGTTCACGATGATCGATGCGACAATAGCATTTGACGACGAGGTGTATTGGCGCGACGGAGAGTTTGTCTTCATGGGTGATCCGAAAGTTCAAGCATTGATGAGGCAACACCCGAATACCGATGATGCTTTCGAGGTTCGGTGGGATATCGGTTTGTGACAACCTCACCGAAGTACACGCTTTTTTGCGCTCCCAATTCCTACGCAATGGGGGTCCACGCTGTTCTCGAAGAAATCGGAGCGGATTACGATACACGATGGGTTAAACTGTTCAGCGATACGCCTGATCAAAATTTCCTGACCGCGAGTCCGCATGCGCGCGTGCCTGCATTGCTCGGGCCTGATGGAACGCTTTTCGAGTCTGGTGCGATTGCACTGTACCTCGCCGAGCGGCATCCAGACGCCCGTTTAAACGTAGCGTCAGATCACCCCTTGCGCGGTCAATTCCTGCAATGGATGCATTATCTAGCGGCCACGCTTCAGCCGGATGTGATGCTGCAATTTCATCCAGAGATGTACTTCTCAGATCAGCCCAACCAAGTCGCGCTCAAACAGGCGTCGATGCATCGCCTCGACAAAGTTCTGCGCATCATCGACACTGCATTATCACCGGGTCCGTGGTTCCTAGGCGATACCTTGAGTGTGATCGATTTCTGCTTTGGAATGCAGGCGGTATGGCCAGAGATTTACCCTGGCTCCATCAGCGATTATCCAAACATCGAGAGAATGGTGGACCGCGTTCTCGACCGAGCATCGGTTAGGAAGGTCATTTCAATCCATCAGAATGCTGCGCAGGCTTGATCGTGTCGTGACTACCTCAGGTTTTCCGATAAGAAAACGCTTTCTCAAACCGCCATGTCAGATAGTCGCCACATGTAATTGGGTCGTGGTTGGTTTTTACATTCGGACCGAAGATTGCTCGCGGATCGACCATGGTTTGCGGTTCCGGGTCGTAGGCCATAACAAGCGACAGTCTTTCTTGCCCGGAAGAATTGACGACACGATGCGGTGTTGAGCGGTATTCGTCGTTTGTCCAGCGAGCGAGTAAGTCGCCTACATTGACAATCAGCGTATCGGGGATTGGGGGTGCAGCAACCCAATTGCCATTCAAGTCCTGCACTTGCAAACCGCCAACATCATCCTGTCCCAACACGGTCAGTACACCAAAATCCGTATGGGGACCGACGCCGAATTGCTCGACGTCCATGCTCTCGGGTTGGGGTGGATAGTAGACAAAAGACGCGCGACTCATCGGCGCGCCGCTCTTGCTCTGGAAAAAATCAGGGGCCAGATCGAGGCCGATAGCAAAGCCATGTAACAGATGAGAGGCGACCTCGTCCGCCGCTTTGAACCAGCGCATCGCATCGGCTTCTAGTCGAGGTATCGCATCGGGCCATACATTGCCGCCGCGTAACGGGTGATCTTCTGGGGTGACGCCGGAGTCGTCTTGATACCCCCAGATGTAGCTTTCCTTCAGATCAGGTTTCGCGTCGTCTTGCATCTTTGCGCCGCCTTGCCCAAGCCAGCCGCGATGCTGCGGTGTGACTTTGACAGTGGCTTTTGCGCTTCCGTCCGTTCGGAAAAAATCTAACGCCGTCGTCCGCGCGTCGCATAAAACCTCGGGCGCTATGCCGTGATTGGTGACGTAGATGAAACCGACCTCGCGACTGGCTCGGTGCAAAGCCTCTGCGACCCCTCGCGTGTCCGAACCATCGCGCAACGATCCAATATCCACGATAGGGATCAAGGATGTATCGATCTCAGATGCCGTTGCGTAGCTCATGATCTTCTCCAGCTCATACCCGGGTCAGCTGTCCATACCGATGTCGAAACGCGGATTATCGAAGTTCTCTCGCAGCTTTGGATGCGCAGCCATCAGCACCTCGCCGCCAGGCAAGCGCTCCGGATGGAGGCGACCGTTATCCCATATCGCAATCCCGTCGAGATAGACTGTCGGATCAACAATGTTCCACGAAATCTCCCCCGGCGCAGTATTTCCGCACGTGTGGAAGTGTAAGAGACGCGGGTTGCCAAAGGCACAACCGGACCAGCGTTCGATCTCTTGACGCAACGACGTGGCATACCCGCAACCCGGATGAATGCCGGCATGCCAAGAATGGACATACCAAGGATCTATTCCGAACCGTCCCGCCACATGTTCATAATGCGTTTCGACACGCGCGATCTCGACGGGATCGCCCTCGAAACGAATGATGCGATTGTCTTCGACCACCGCGAAAATTTCACCGTTGAAGAACATCGAGTAAGGGCTGTAATGGTGTGCACCAGTGCCGACAACAAATTCACCAAGCGCAATGCGCCCCGAGAACCCTTCTGCTGGAACTGGACGTGGCACCAGCATCGGAAAGCGCTTTACCGATGCATCTATCCAAGTTTCAGCGGAAGAAGAAGGCGTACCAGAATAGTCAGTGCCGCGCGGACAGGTCACGCGGATCTCGCGGCATTCGGCGACCGTTTCGTCGAGCAAGGTTTTGACCTCGCACAGCCCATGATAACAAGCCGCCCCAAAGTTGGACGCGAGCATCTCTCGGTCGAGCGCGTAGCACATGGTTGTAGAGGGTGCATCGTTCAGCGCTGAAAATCGTAACTGATCCCCAACGCGAGAAAAAAAGATGACGTGGTCATAACCACGCATTGCTCGAAAGACGCTTGAATCCGTGTCACCACCATCGAGTAGAGGCGACTCCATGGTCTCGACGTCCATTCCCATCGTTCGGGCAACACCCGCTGTGAGTGCTGGTGCGTCTTCGTCGTAGTATCCCGTACCCTTCGGTTCGGTTACGATTAAAACTCTTTCGCCAGCATTTCCTTGCACGCAATCGCGCAATAAACTCAGTGCTCCATCACAAACAGGCGCACTCGACTCCCAGTTCGACTCCATCAAAATCAATCCTCGGCATAATAGCCTACAATATCGCCGTCGGTCGTCACCCCTAGACCGTTCAATAGGCGATTGGCGTAATTAAAATATCCAACAATCTGATTGGCTTCTAGAATCTGTCCGTCGTCAAGGCCTTCGTTGCGCAAAGAGACAACATCGTCTTCTTTCATCTCGCCGGGAGTCAGGGTTAATCGGCGCGCATAGCGCATCAAAGCCAGCTCCGCGCCTTGAAAGGCTTGGTCCGGTGTATCCGCCCTTATTGCCGTCTCAATGGCGTCGGCTCTGTCGTCATCTCCGATCAAGTGCCGCGCGTTAGCCCAATGGTTGGCATAAGAATACGGGCACTTATTGAGCGTTGAGACATAAGAAGAGATCGTTTCTTGCAACCACATTGGTATCGTATTGGCATCGTCGTGCAGTGCCGCTCGATAGAGGACGACATGCCCGCGCATTGTATTTGGGCGTAGAGAATGAACCCGCATAACATTGTCGACGGTGCCATGGGGGGTGCGAGCAAGATCAAGCACTTGCTTAAGCTTGTCGTCCGCTTCGTCGTCCCCGATCATTCGAATCCAAGCTGACATCGATGAGCTCCTCATATGTTGCCCCGTTGCTCAATGGCCAAGTTCAGACTTTTCGTCAAATGTCAGCGATCACCGCAGGATTTCCGGTAAAGTGGGGCGTTTGCCAAATGACTGAAATATTGTTCGTTTCAATTCTGTCGTCGTAACCAACAGCGCGTCGACTCTCCCTTACTCTCAGGGTGTTGCTGCTTTGCGCAGTATTTCAGCAATCTCTGAGTAGCCGCGTGCCTCGGCATGGGCCAGTGGCGTGACACCGTTGCGGTCTGGGATGGCTTGATCCGCTCCTGCAACGACCAGCGAACGGACAGTTTTGATGTGGTCGGCTTCGCCGTCGCCGAGGATCACTGCTTCGATCAAAGCGGTCCAACCCAAATTGTTGACGTGATCGAGCGGCGCTCCTCCGTCAATTAGGTGCTGCACGACTTCGTAGTGACCCAAATGTGCTGCGGCGATCAGCGCCGTGCCGTCATAGCGGCTGGTGGTCAGATCGGCACGATTTCCCAATTCCATGGCTAGCTGCACGATGTCTATGTCGTTTGCGACCGCTGCGATCGTAAGAACATCGTAAACTTGATACTCCAGTGCATTCATGTCTGCACCGGCTTTGGCTAATGCCCGCAAAGCCTCATCGTGTGAGGCAAAGGCCGCGACATGGGCTGGAGTCCGCCCGGAACCGTCGCGGGCATCGATATCTGCGCCCTCATCGATCAAGCGGGCGATTGCGGCGATATCCCCTTCGTGTGCGGCACGGTGTAAACCGTCATAGCGAGAAATCTGTTGTTCAGAAGGCGCGGTTTGCGCCATGGCCGCGATGGGCATGACCGCGATGAGAATACCGAAAAGTCGAAACATGAGAAATCTCCAAAAACCGTCGTGAGTCTTGTGCGTTTCCTACGCTAACAAAACTCTCGCTGGGGACCTCTTCAAATCGTTGACAGACCAATTGCCGTCACCGCGCATGTACCGATGATGAAAGGTTGATCCCATGTGTGGGGTGATTTTGCTTCCGCGATGGTGCCGATAATCGGAAAGAGGGCCAACGCGACGAGGCTTTGTGCATTAATCTGAAAATCATGCAGCAAGAGTACCGCGACGATACCGCTCAGAAAAACGGCTGCGCTGCCCTCATAGGTTCGGATGTAGGTGCGATCTGTTCCTAACGCTTTTGTCCGATAAGAATGCCGACCGAAATATAAGCCTACAGGTTCCGCCAGTGCGTCCCCGACGCCAGAGATGAACAACGCGACAAAAAGATACGCGGCGGTTTCTGGTGCGAGCCAAAGCCACAAGCAAACAATCACCCAAACCACCGCAACGGATGAGATCAACCAAGTCAACGTAAATGGCCGATCTTCTGGTCGATCAATGGACGCAAAGGCGGTAGCCATCGCGGGGATGACCCGGCGTACCGGTTCAGACAACAGCAACAGTAATCCGACAAACACACCCAACGATATGCTCGCGGTTGTGATTGACGAATAGGGCGAGGGGCCTTGCATTGCGAGATAGGGAAGGAAGTAGAGGGCGAGGGCTTGAGCCTTCCGCGTGTAACCAACCTTCCAGCCGCGTTTGATCACTTGACGACCGAGCAGATACGATCCGCCGAGAAAGGTCAGGGACAAAATAGCCATGTATGTCCAGAACGCCTGAAGAGCGGCTTGCTCTGACGTTGCCTGCAGCATTGTTGGTGAAATCGCCATTCTTCCGTTTGGAGGTGGGATGTCTAATAGTGGCGTTGGGGCGATCTGCGAAGGGGTTCCGGGGGCAGGGTTCGCCATTTTGCTCAGGTAGTCGGTGAGACCCATACCGAGGTCGGGGCGAAATACTTCTGCTGAGGCTACTCCGCTTAAACCAAATGTCAGTCCGATCAGTAGTGCGAGCGTGGTCATCAGGCGGATCATGGCGTCCTCGGTATTGCTGGTTGCGATACCCGTAAGACGGCTCACTCCCCTCAATCCTTGGCAGAAACCTGAAAAACTCGCTCAGGAACGGCGTAAAGTTATAACTCTCAATAGAATCAATCTTCTTCGCGACTCAAAAAACGAGATTAAGTTCCTATCAGTTTAGCCAAACAAGGAACCGCGCGGTTGAACGATCTCATTTTGCATCGTCATTTCGACTTTCCTTCTTGTAGAATGAGCAGATTTTCACGGGGTCAATACAGTCGTATCTGCCGGATCAAGCCGAGCCTGTCGCCTCTGAAGGCCCACGAGAGTTTCTTGAGTAGTCGAATTCCGCTGTGTGCAAAATCAAGGACGAATTGGCTTCACGAGACAAGGTTTCAGCGATAGGAAGTTGGGTGAGAAAGTAGCTTGACGCACTTTCACGGGATGATTTGCGCTATGATCCGTTGGGGCATTCTTGGTTGTGGAGATGTGACCGAGGTAAAGAGCGGTCCGGCCTTGCGAAACGTTGCTCGGTCTTCCGTCGTGGCGTGTATGAGGCGCGACCCTGACAAAGCAGAAGATTATGCTGCCCGGCACAAAATCGCGCGTGCCTATTCAGATGCAGATGAACTAATCACTGATAAGGACGTCAACGCGATTTACATCGCGACGCCTCCCGCGAGCCATGCGGACCTGACAATTCGAGCGTTGCGCGCAAGAAAACCTGTGCTCGTTGAAAAACCCATCGCGCTTTCCGTTGAAGACGCCGATGCGATGATCGCGATGTCGCAAAAGAATGATGTGCCGTTGATGGTTGCATACTACCGCCGAGCCTTGCCTCGTTTCGAGAAGCTGCGCGAAATTGTGCAGGGCGGACAGATCGGGGAACTTCGGTGCGTTCAGGTGCAGCATTTCAAACGGTCAAAAGACAAACCGGTGCGAGACTGGCGACTTGATCCGAAGATCGGCGGTGGTGGACATTTTGTCGACATGCAAACGCATGTCCTCGACTGGCTCGATTATGTGTTTGGCCCTGCGAGGTCTGTTGATGGAATTGCGCGAGGGCAGTCGGATGCCTCCGTCGCTGAAGACATCGTGAGCTATACGCTTGGGTTTGAGAGCGTTGTCGCCAACGGCCTCTGTGCGTATTCGACTCATCAGGACTCTGAAAGGGTAACGGTCCATGGGTCTACAGGATCGGTCAGCACATCATTCTTTGCACCTGCGCCGATCATCTTGACGCAAAATGGTGTCCGAACGGTCCTTGATATTCGTGATCCCGCCCATGCCCATCAACCGTTTGTCCAGCGGGCAATTGCTCATTTGTTGGACGGGGCAGAAAATCCAGCATCAGCGGAATCGGCGCGTCGAACAACGGCGGTCGTGCAGAAAATCTTGAACTAAAGTTGAGCCTCGACGCGCTTTCGCGCGAGGCCGCTGTCTCGGTCGGACACGCCAAGTAAACCACAAACGCGACGAACGAGGTTGTCTTCCACAGCGTCGCGATCGCCATCAGCTAATGCGACTTCCCAAAGATACTCGATGATCTTTACGCGATCTTCGAAGGGCGTGGTTTCTTTCAGCGAATGCGTAAAACGGAATAATCCCATCGCTTCATCTTGTGCCCTTTCAGCTTCGCCGCGCAGCGCCGCAGCCGCGTCCAGCTCAAGATCATGCTCGGCAGCAAGGATGCGATCAATGGCTCGCTTCTCTGAGACCTCATATGAATCATCGCGTCGCGCTGCATCGACAAGCAAGGCCGCCAACGCAAGTTTTCCATCAGGTGTCTCTGGTGCGGGCGCGTCTGGGTTGCCCTGGAAAATCTTTAGAAACGCATCAAACACTCGTTGTCCTTACCTGTCGCGTATCGTGGTTTGTGGGAAATAAAATCTGCATTGGCATCAGACCAACGATTTCGGACTTTCAAACGCTTCTAAAGTTGCAAGTTTGAAGCGCGCCTCATGCCAGTGCTCTATCGGCAAGGAATATACCGCCGTTGCTGCTGAGGGTGCGCTCATCCGCGTGCCAGCCAACTTTCCCATCGCAGTTTCCATCCCTGGATTGTGCCCCAGAACAAGAAGACAGTCGCATGCCATCGCACTTTGAGCAGCGGAAAGATATTCGTCCGCTTCGGCGAGATAGAGAGCATCACGAAATTCGGTTTCGCAAGTTAGTCCCATGAGGTCAAAGGTCTCGCGGGTTCGTACGGCAGATGAAACTAGCGCGGCTTGAGGCACGTAGCCTTTCTCCTGAAGCCATGATCCCATTCGAGCAGCAGCCAATCGACCACGCTCGTTCAAGATGCGGTCCTTGTCGCGTTGCCCCGGCTTCGACCAATCGGACTTTGCATGGCGCATAAGGACGAGTGTTTTCATGCCGATTTCCTTGCTCTCAAATACGCACCCATATGGAATGTTGCCTGAGCGGGTTGCGGCGCCCAGTCTCGTCCGACCGGGCAAATGTGACGCGCTTTACATCCATAGCCAAGGCAATCGGCGCCTAGAGGTGTGTCGATGTGATCGACGCAAGTCGGCACATCATAAACCCCGCCCTTGAACGCGTTGACCGGGCATGTCGTCAGGCAAGGCTTGTCGGTGCAGGTTTCGCAAGGGCGTTCCTCCGTCACTGCGATCAGGTCATCTCTTGCCTCTGCAAAGCCGAGCGCACCGCGAAATGACATCCAGAGACCGCGCTTGGCATGGATGGACATCCCAAGCGGCGAAGGCCAAATTTGTCCTGTCGCTGCCGCCCATCGCAAGAATGGTTGGTAAGGCGGGCCACCAAACGGAAATAAGGGCGTGGCACGAACTTCCTTTGCGAAGGCCGTTACGACACGCAAAGACCATCGGTCCATCGGGTCTTCACCGCCATCTGCTGCTTCAGGTGAAGCCGAGAAGATATCCCAACCGTCGCGAGATAGGCCAAGCATTGCGATTGATGCGATGTCATCCGCCGCGCCGTGCTCAGGCAAGGTCGCAAAACCACCGATCACCGAGAGGCCGTGGGCTTCCGGGTTCAACCGTTTCTACCTTTGAAAGGGAGCAACATCGACCACCCAAACCGCCAAGGCCGCTCGTCTTGGAACTCGTGCAGGCCAATGGTCATGCCTTCATGCCCTTCTTTCGGCTGGTCAATATACGTTCCGAATATGCGATCCCACCAAGGAACGTTGAATCCAAAGTTCGCATCGGTTTCGCGTGGAATGACCGAGTGATGGACTCGGTGCATGTCCGGCGTGACAACAAACAATCGTAAGATGGCGTCAACGCGTTTGCCGAGTGAGATGTTGGAATGGTTGAACAAGGCACAACCATTCAAGATGACCTCGAACAAAATGATCGCCACCGCAGATGGCCCCAGAACATAGACCGCACCGATTTTGAGCAACATCGAGAGGGCAATCTCGCCGGGGTGAAATCGGATAGCTGTCGAGACGTCAATGTCTCGGTCCGAATGATGGACCCGATGCAGACGCCACAGGAATGGAATTCGATGAGAGAGAACGTGCTGCCAATAAATCAAAAAATCGAATATCGCGATGGCCAGAACCAACTCTAACCAAACCGGCCAGTCGAGCCAGTTGAACAATCCCCAACCCTGAGCGCTCGCATCCAGCGCCGCCCCGACGGCTGCGGCAGGAAATAAAATCCGGACCACCAACGTATCAATGATGACGATGCCCCAGTTCACGCCCCATCGGTTTGGTTTGGGTGCGACCAGATCGCGGCGCGGTGCACTGAACTCCCACAGTGCCATGACGGCGAAGACACCGAGGAAAACACTCAGGCGCACAATGCCTTCGTTCGTAGATAAGAATTCAATCATGGGCGGATACTAACTCAGAGTTCTCAAAATTGCAGAACCAGAGGCAATGTGTCGCTCAATTGTGACTGGCTCGAGCTACGGAGCGTGACACGAGAGGTCATCCGTTAACAACGTTCGCGCCGAATACCCGCTAAGAATATTCTAGGGCGCACTCGATAGTTGATTGAAAAATTTAACCTATTGGGCGCAATTGAGGCAGAGCGAAGCCTAAGCGTTTGCTCACCCCCTCTATCCCGTCGAATGGCCCCCATTCGGGCGGGTTAATCTTATACGGCATAGGAATTGAGTTGATTAGAGGATCGTTTGATTGATTGGGAATCCATAACCTTGGCAAAATCTAATGGAAAGCATGCTGCATGGGGTAAAGGCGACTTCGCTGATACACCGACGGCATGGTTAATCTCTGGCCCGGTTTTCGACCTTCCCTGTGGAAGCAGCATCGAATTTGAGTCGCAGATTGCGAATATTTGGAACGCATTGTCCGGAGCGTCCCTTGCCAACACAATCCAAATCAAACGCGCGTAACGGGCAAGTGCATTGTTGCATTTTTGCCCTGAATCAACTCCTAGGAGAACACCAATGTTTAACGTCAAAAAATCCACCATTGCTCTGATTGCATCCCTCGGCTTGACCGCCGGGTGTGCCGATGGAGGAACTGGAGCAGGAAATACCCTGTTCACGACTCTCGGTGCCGGCCTCGGCGCGATTGGGGGTGGCGCGATCGGTTCAACGATTGGTAGCGGCACAGGCCGTGCGGTTGCGACCGCTGCTGGTGGAGTCATTGGTGGCGGTGTCGGTGGCTATGCTGCGAATAGCTACATTCAGAGTAATGCTCAGCAAGCCCAGATTCCGGCGCAGCCTCAATACCAAGCGCAACCAGCGCCGGCGGTTTATCAGCAGCCTGCCACGGCGTTCAATACCGCTCCGGTTTCCTCCTACCAAACGGTACAGCCGACAATCAGTGCGCCTAGCGTCGAATACGCTCAGCCACAGTATCAGGTTCAGTCATCGACGGTTTATCAGCAACCCGCTGTGAGTGCATCGACAGTCGGTTATGCCGCGCCAACCTCTTCGGTCATCAATGCGCCGTCGGTGGGATATTCTGCGCCCGCCGCTCCGATCTATTCGACGACCGCACCTTCGCTCACTACGTCTTACGCGCAGCCAACGACGTTTGACGCCGTTGCGACGAATTTTGGAACGGCGTCTGTGTCTTCCATCCCAGCGGCGCCAACGCTGTCTCAGTTCGCAGCCCCGGCTACGAACTTTGGGACGCCGTCCCTGCCATCGCTCCAAGTCGTACCGGCGCAGGTTGCGGCACCGCAGATCACAGCACCAGCCTACACGATCCCAGCGCCAACATTGACGACGCCTCGCTTCTGATCGCTATTCTGATCTGAAGTGTCTGCTTCACGCCCCGGTTTTTCGCCGGGGCGTTTTTCGTTCCGACACTTCCGGTCGACCGAGGACAATTTCTGAGTCGACTTTGTTCATACCTCGTTCTATTTTTGAGTTAGAACAAATGAGGATCATGATATGGCTCGGATGCAACCCGATTCCTCAAAGTTGTCCGTTGGTGTGCACCGGGGTCGAGGGGCAGTCAGCAACGCTGCAGGCCGCTTTGAAACGTCAACGCGAGAGGGCTTCGATGATGGATGGGACATCGAGGAAGAGGTTGTTCCCACGCGAAGGGAAGTTCTGACCGAGGCCCCCCGGACGATCATCGCTCGCAACACCTCGCCTGATTTACCCTTTGATCGATCAGTCAACCCATACCGGGGATGCGAGCATGGCTGTATCTATTGTTTTGCGCGACCCACCCATGCCTATCTCGGTCTATCACCCGGTTTGGATTTTGAGACTAAGCTGACAGTCAAACCTGAAGCAGCGCGTTTGTTGCGAAAGGCTTTTGATAATCCGCGTTACGAACCGGCGACTTTGGCACTGGGCACCAATACGGACCCGTATCAGCCCTTGGAAAAAGAGCATCGAATCACATGCTCGGTTCTCGAAGTTTTGCTGGAATATCGTCACCCGTTCACGATCACGACCAAGTCCGCGATGGTCGTAAGGGATGTTGAGTTACTGGCAGAGGCAGCGGCACTTGGCCTGGTGAGCGTGGCCTTGTCGGTCACGACTCTTGATCACCGCCTGGCGCGTTTGATGGAACCGCGCGCCTCGACGCCGCAACGCCGACTATGGGCGATTGAACAGCTTTCATCAGCGGGAGTGCCTTGCATGGTGATGGCTGCCCCGATGATCCCTGCGCTGACCGATCACGAGATGGAAGCCATCATCTCCGCCGGTGTGCGCAGTGGTGCGCGCGGCGCGAACTACATTCCGCTGCGGATGCCGCATGAGATCAGAGATCTATTTCGCGAGTGGCTGGATACCCATGCACCCGACCGGAAGGCGCGGGTTCTGCGTTACATTCGCGAGACCCATGGTGGCAAAGATTACGATCCGGAATGGGGACAGCGCTTACGAGGTGTCGGTCCTTATGCGGCGCTGATGCATGCGCGATTTGAAGTGTTACGCAAAAAATTAGCGCTGGAGAGCCTGCCTCCCCAGCGCCAAGACTTGTTTCGACGGCCTCCTAAAACTGGTGACCAGCTCAGCTTTATGGATCAGATGTCGTCGTAGCCGAGGTCCGTGACCCGGACTTTGATACCGCCGGTGATCATGGCGACAATATTGTAGAGCAGCGCAAAGATTAGGCCGATGATGAAACTGACCAGCAACATCCCACCCAAGCCGATTGCGAGCGCTTGAAGGCCTTCACCTGACGCCAATTGTGCGCTCATATTAGAAATCATATCAAACTCAGGGACGCCTTCAGCGCGCGGCATAAGTGGGAGCACAAATGCGCCGATCAGCGCCATGATGATGACCATCAAAAGAGTCAGAAGCGCGTAAAAAATACCAAACGAAATGGGCCCGACCCGGGCGATCTTTTTATACATGTACTCGTTCCTCTATTATTCTGTCCTGCGGTATCGCAGTCTGCGCGCATCTTAAGCAATAATCCGGTTAAGGAAAAGTCGTTTCAATGCAAGCCATTGCCGATCTGTCTCAGGAAAAAGCATGCGGTTGTACGCCGGTTTGCGGTGTCGACGAGGTGGGTCGCGGCCCTTGGGCCGGTCCAATCGTTGCCGGCGCCGCGATCCTCGATGCGGCACATGGCATTGATGGGATTGCCGATTCCAAAGCCTTGTCTCGGTGCGAACGTGAACGGATTTCCGCTCTGCTACATGAGCGTGCGATCATTGGCATTGGGATTGTTGAGGTGCCTGAATTGGACCGAATTGGCCTGACGGCGGCCAATGACCTCGCGATGGAGAGGGCGATCTCTCATCTTGAGCAGAAACCAGCCTTCGCACTAGTGGATGGCAAGCGCACGCCAAAGAGTCTGAGTTGTCCCTGTCGCGCGATCATCAAAGGCGATGCGACGTCCTTGTCGATCGCGGCAGCGTCGATTGCGGCCAAGGTTATGCGGGATCGCATCATGACGCGACTTGCTCAAGTTTTCCCGCATTACGGTTGGGAGACGAATGTCGGATACGGCACGGCGGCCCATCGAGAGGGGTTGGAGAGGCATGGCGTAAC